>JAMCVK010000037.1 GCA_023475225.1 Chloroflexota bacterium | reverse complement strand
GAGGGGGTGATCCTCCCCCCCTCCGCATTCTCCAGCACCAGCGGCTCCCCCACCTCTATCACCGCCATACACGAGTTCGTCGTCCCTAAATCAATGCCTAATACCTTGGCCATAATATCTTTCCTCCCTGCAATTGCTAGTTAAACTCTAACCGTATACCTCATTCAGCAGCTCGTTCATTACTGTGGACAAGAACCGGACTGCTGAAATGGTTCGTCCATAATCCATCCTTATCGGGCCGAGCACACCCAAGGTGCCCATATCTCCACCCTCAAGACCATATCTGGTCATTACAAGGCTACATTCCCACAAATCACTCAGCTCATTCTCCTCACCGATGAAGAGCTGCACATTCGGGGTATCTAACACTCTTCGGATAACGCCGGCAAAGGCCGATCTTTCTTCGATAAGCCGCACCAAGGCGCGCATTTTCTCCACACGCGAGAACTCGGGTTGGTTGAGCGTATGAGCCAAGCCATCGTAGTGGATATAGCGGAATCTTTGCCTATCCACCTGACCCATTATCCTGATCAGCGCCTCTCTGACACATTTCCCTAAGGGTGATAGGTTAACTACCATAGCCTCGATCTGTCCTGCCTTGAGCCCTTGAAAACAGGAGGTCAGCTTACGGGATACCATGGTTAGCTCGTCCGCTTCGGTCGGCTCCGGGATACTCAGAATATGTTGTTTAATGATACCCTCATATAAGGCGACAATCATCAGCACCAGCATCTCGTGCAGCTGAACAAGATCAAGATACTTCAAGCGACACGCCGCTGCTGTAGGGGGCGTCACTAAAGCAGCATTTTTGACGATGTTGGCTATAACCGCGGCGGCCAGTTGCATCCACTCGTCGATGTCAGCCTCTATCTGATGAAATTGATGGCGTATAGTCCGTTTTTGCTCCGGATCTAAATCGCTTTCTCCCATAAGTGTCTCAACGAAATAGCGATACCCCCGCGCCGAAGGCATCCGCCCAGCTGAGGGATGAGGATGAAAGATATAGCCGTGCTCTTCTAAGACAGACATCTCGTTGCGCACTGTAGCAGGGCTAACGCCCAGTCCGCCCTTCTGAGCAATCACCTCTGAACCGACAGGCATCGCCGTAACCGTATACTCTTCCACAATCATCCTTAAGATTGCCCTTTGCCGTTGATCGATCTGCCCCATCATCGTCTTAACACCTCATTAGCACTCTAAACCTTAGAGTGCTAATAACATAGCACAGGTGGATGTGGTTGTCAAGATTTTGAGGGGGACATTTCACCTTGCCCTCCCATCGGGCGAACTGTTATTATTAGGCAGATTTTGGTTGCTGGCAGCCAGTTTTCGAACAGCAGATGAAAATGGGGAGCATCAGCAGGCATCATTGGGCGATAGGTTTGATCCTTCTGGCCTATCTCGGCTTGGCCCTTACTTATAGCATCATCGATCCCCTCTTCGAAGCGCCGGATGAGGCCGATCACTACGCCTTCGTTAAGCACCTGGCTGATGGACAGGGACTGCCCGTCCAGCTGCGCCATGGCCCCAAATCGGAGAATCATCAACCACCCCTGTACTACACCCTGGGGGCACTAGCCACCTTCTGGATCAACAGCGACGACTTCCCTCAGCTGTTGTGGCGAAATCCCTATTGGGGCTATGAAATCGGCTATGTCGGTCAGGACAATAAGAACCAGTTCGTCCACGGCCCCCAAGAGGACCCTCCCTACACGGGGGCTGTATTGGCAGCCCACCTGGTGCGCTTGGTCTCGGTAGCTTTAGGAGCTGTCACTGTGTTCATCACCTACATGATCGCTCGGGAGATCTTCCCCAGGCAAGCGGCTCTTGCTCTGGGAGCAGTCGCCTTCGTGGCTTTCAGTCCCCAGTTTCTCTTCATCAGCAGCGCCATTAATAACGACAATGCCGTCACCACCCTCTCTTCGCTGGTTATCCTCCTGGCACTGCGCATTCACAACCAGGGTATCACTAGAAGCAACACCATCGCCTTGGGTGCAGCTCTAGGATTGGCGCTCTTAACCAAGGTGAGTGCTGTCCCACTGCTCCTCATCGTGCTCTTCACCCTTGTATCGCTTTCCCGACGGGTTCCATGGCGCACCCTCTGGGGCGCAGGATTCGCTGTATTCGGACTGGCTGCGGCCGTATCTGGCTGGTGGTTCATTCGTAATCTGGTGCTCTATGGTGATTGGTCTGCCCTCAGCCGTATGCAGGAGGCATGGGGCAGGCGTAGCCCTCCCGCAAACTTGGGCCAGCTTGTCGCCGAATTCCCCAACCTGGAGAGGTCGTTCTGGGCGAACTTCGGCTGGGGAAACGTCCCGGTCAGTGCCGAGCTATACTGGGGCATAACCTTGCTCACCCGCATAGCTATCGTGGGGCTCATCATCCTTGGTTGGAGACACTGGAAACGCGGCATACTTTCCAGAGAAGCACGTTTCGGAGTGGTCGTCCTGGTTGTGTGGACACTTCTGATCTTTATTGCTCAGGCGAACTATATGCGTCTCACTCCCGCCGCCGGCAATGGTCGGAATCTCTTTCCCGCCATCGCTGCCATCGCTATTCTCATCTTCCTCGGTCTAGCCCAGTATGTGCCTGAACGGTTCTGGGGATTCCTTGCCGGAACAGCCAATATTGGGATGGCCACCTTTGCCCTCAGCGCCCTGATTTTTTACCTCGCCCCGGCCTACGCTAAGCCTCAGATGCTCCCCTCCTCAGCGCTGGAGGCGATTCAACGCCCTGTGCGGGTGAACTTCGCCAATAAGGTGCAGCTCTTGGGCAGTGATATCTCCCCGGATAGCGTGTCTCCCGGGGACACTGTGCGGGTGGCCATCTACTGGCGAGGGCTGGCACCGATGGACAAGGACTACAGCGTCTATATTCACCTCACCACCCCCGAAGATCGCATCATCGCCCAGCGAGACACCTTCCCTGGATTGGGCACCTATCCTACACGGTTATGGCGAGCCGGGGATACCTTCCGTGACACTTACCGGGTGCCCATCCCGAAGAACGCACCGACCCCTCTTCTCCTGCACGTTCGAGCAGGGCTATACCTGCTCCCTACTATGGAGCGCTTGCCTGCCGTCGAGGAGAGCAGCGGGCGTCCCTTGGATCGGCCTATTGTGGGAACGGTGTGGGTACGCCGGTCACCTTTGAGCAAGTGAGGTCGAGCAGGGATACGAACAGCGGCGTTAGGGCAGCACGACCAGGATATGCGTTAACTCTGCAGAATCGCCCTTTGCTGTTCTGAGGCGCTGCATCGTCGCTAAATCATAAATCCCTACCACGAGGGTGTATTCGCCTGGGGCCAGCCCCGGGCGCAGGGCTATCTGAAATGGATGGGGCACTACCTCACCCTTATCCCAGAATGAGGTGGGGTAATCACCGCCCTGCGGCTGAGCATCGTATTGACCGACCATGCCATCTTTCCCCACTAAGTGAACAAAGATGGTATAGTCACGCTCCATCTTGTTCAGAGCGCGCCAGTAGAGGACACCACGCAACAATTCACCTGCCCTGACCTCCTTTAGGGGCAAATCGTAGCCGATCAAGGCTACTTTATCGCCGAAATCGACCTGCAATGGATGAGCGATGGGCATCGCCTGAGGTATGGGCGACTTAACCTTTAGGCGGGCGATGGTAGGCGAACTCCCTATACTGCGGCCGTGAAGGTCATAGGCGGGTAATACCTCCATTGACGGAAAGAGGTATAGTCCAACCTGAATTTGACCTAGCGCTGGAGCGATGGCCGTCTGGGATATATGAAGGCGATAGGTGTCGCGCACGATGTCGCCCACTCTCCATAATCGGGTCGGATAAGTTCCACCTCCAGGAAACGTGTCTCTTTGCCCTAACCATTGATTGTCCTTGCCGAAGAGATGAATGAAGATGCTGTAGTCGCGGTTCATCCTGTCTAAGGAGCGCCAATAGAGCGTAAGCTCCAGGGTACCCCCTGGTAATACGGTTGTCTCAGGCAATTCATAACCAATGAGTTCCATCTGGCCAGCATAGTTCATGTTGAGCGGGTGGATTATGGCCGGCAGGTCTGCTTCTCTGAGGATGGGGGGCTTGGCGTAGGCGGGGGCAATGTTGCGAAAGGGGATGATGGCCGCTACGGCCAATAGCGAGCCACCAGCCAGGAGCAGTACGAGTCCAGTATAACGCCGCGGTGCTAGGGAGGCCAAGCCTCTACTGAAAAGAAGGGAGATAGCTGAGATGGCTGGGAACATCAACCGCCCTTGTGAGGCCATGGTGGTCTGGGTCCAATGCATCAGTTCGACGCCCAGGATGAGGATCCAAAGGACGAGGAGCAGGAGCAGCGTCCCCTCATTCCATCTCCTTCCTTTAAGCAAGCCCAGGACATAAATAACGAGTCCCAACCCGGCCAGAACCAGGATGACATCGAAGAGCCTATAGGCGAAGGGATCAGCCAGCACATTGAAGCCGCCGAAGACAGCCCAATAAGACATTTTGAACCCTTCAGACTCGCCCCAAAGGTCGAGAAGGCTGGGCGTATACTTGCGCCCTCCAGATGCCAGTAGGTGCACATTCAGCCCTAGGGGATCGCCATAGAGTAGCCAGTTGCGAACGTACCACCAACCGGCGATGGCTATCGCCGGAAGGATGACGGCTGTCCCCCATTTCCAGAGCGCAATGAGGGAACGCCGTCGTCCGGCGACAAACAAGATAACGATGGCTGTCAGCGGGAATAGTCCCAGGGCACTGAGCTTAGAAAGACTGGCCAGTCCGAGAACAGCCCCAAGCACCAGGAAGGACCATATTCCAGGTTTCCCCTTAACCAGTCGGATGAGAAGCACGAGGGCGAGCGAGCAAAGGGGGATCACCAGATTATCGTTGTTGACGGAGCCACTGATAAAAAGAAACATAGGCACGAAGGCATTGAGAGCCGCTGCCCCAGCAGCCAGCGTTCGCTCAGCGGGGAAGACCTCCAGGGCCAAAAGATAGGTCAGGAAGACAGTCGCTGTCCCCAGCAACACGGAGAGGAAACGCACGATGTGCACAGCCAGAGGCACACCATGGTAAGGCCAATTCTCCTTATCAGTGTGCACCACCATGTTCTTATTGTGATCAGCGCCGGGTTCGCCTATGGTAGCGTGAGGATTAAGCCAGTACAGGTCGCTGATGCGGCCGGTATCAATCCAGAACGTAGCCGCTGCCCCAAGCAGATAGTAAAGAGGGGGCTGACTTCCCTCCTGCCTGGCCACGTTCTTCTCCGGCTGGGGGCTCATCACCAGCAGGCCGTGCCCATCGGCAATATATTTTACATAGGGATAATGCCAGAGCTCATCAGAGGACTCAAAGATGGGATCAACAACGCTATAGAGCGTACCCAGAGCGATGAAGGCGACGAGCACGATCACCAGACCGATATGTTGTCGGCAAAGCCTAACCATTGCAATGTCTCCTACCAGGTATTGATGGGCCCCTTATTGTAGATCGAGGGGAAACGAATCCTGTATGGATTCTGGGTCAGAACCAGGGTCATCATCTCACTCCAGTCGCTCTCTATTCCGGAGGTGTCTCGCGCCCTGACCCGCCACTGGTAAACACCAGCCGGCGGGGAATTTGTTGTCCAGGAGGCAGTGCTGATCCAGCCTGAAGTCCATTTGTTGCTGCTTGCCGTACTTTGCATCTCAACATAGTAAGAGCTTCCCCCACTGCTCCAGCTCAAAGTCAGGGGTTGGCCAGCTGGTAGCCAGGCGTTATTGGCCGGGCTGAGGGGAGCAGGGGGCAGAATCCCCGCGTTGAGCACGTTGATACCAGTGTAGTAATGGGTGAGGATCCCCTTATAGCTCAGCCCCTCGTTGGATCTCGCTAATGCCCCCCACTGGCACATGCCTACACCGTGGCCGTAGTAGCCGGCCCCCTTCCCCTCATCCCCACATTTATTGAGGATATTGCCAGCGCTATCTCTCTTTACTACCGGATCATGCAGACAGGGCACTGAACGGCAGTAGTCGAGACGCCTCCAGCCGGCGGGTTGGCAGGTTTGCCAGTAGATAGCGTCCTCACTGTTACGGGTACGATAGCCATTGCAGGAAGCAAAATAAAAGGCCCAGATAACATTATCTTTGTAAGTGGCCACCATGTTGTGCGTCTGATCCACAGCGGCGCTGGTACGGGGATCACGCTTATTGGAGTAATACTGACAGTTGGTGTCGGTGCAGATATAGCCCTTTTGGGCGGCGTAGGCGATGGCGTAGCTGCGGGCGGCCACTGCTTGCGCTCGCAGGGCCTCCGTCGGCCAGTTCGCAGGCATCTCGTTAGGTACAACACCCTTCAAGTATTCATCCAGCTCCATTGTCTCGATATGTCCATCAGGGAAACGAACGTTGATCGTGGATGGGATAGCCGTGGTGAGGACCTCAAGCGAGGGACGGAGGAGCGTTTCCCAATCCAGGCCGAGTCTAGTAGGCAGCTGGGGAGCACGCACAACTTTATCATAAATAAGTGCTTGCTCCTCAGGCGTAGGGTTCGCTGGTAAGAGCGCCAGGTCGAGCCGGGTAATCGTTTCCCTTATCACTCTCTGCTGGGCATACCAGAGCTCCAAATAGCCGGGCGCGTTGGCCATCACCTTATACGTGCCCGGTGGCAAACGAAAGTAATAATATCCCCTCTCATCGCTGAGGGCCGCTTCGCCGGATGGTTCAGCGCTTAGTCTGACGCCAGCGAGCGGCTGCTCGGAGAGGAGGTCCACCACCTGGCCGGCGATCCCGCTATCCCGGCTGAAGACCTCAGCCGCTGCCTCCCAGAGGTGTCCTGCCTCATTAAGGGACAATCCAACCCCAAGCCCAGCAGCCCCCTTGAGTAGAGCCTTTTTAAGGAAGGTACGGCGATCCATAGTGATGAAGCCCTCATCCCTCTTCCCCCTTCTCCCATTGAGAGAAGGGGGGATGTGGGTTTAGGGACACCCCAAACCCCAGCAGAGAGGCAAAGCCCCTCTACACTCCCCGTCCCGCATCGATAAGGCATAGTACCTGGAGCGAAGCCCCCGAACCACCCCAGGTGTGGGGCTGCCCTAACCCCCTGTCCCCCCCCCTCCCATTTTGCGGGAGAAGGGGATAAGAAATTGGAGGTACCCCAAACCCACGTCCCCGTCAGAGCCCTATTACTCACCTTCAGCAGCCGGGCTTGACAGGCTGGGCCAACAACTTTATACTAAAAATACGACCCAAACTCGCCAGGGAGACAAGGCTATGAAAAGCACCTGGTTGGGCTGGCCTCTCCTCCTGATCCTGATCATATCTGCCTGTTCTGACCGCTTCACTGCTACTGTATCAGTTCCAACGACATTCACCCCCACTAGCCAGCGCCGTCCCGTTGGAACAGTAGAACCAACGCCGACCCCCACAGCTGTCTTGCGGCTAAGAGTGGGTCGGAGTGCCTCACCAACCGCAGTGGGGCCGGTCAGTCCCCAGTTCACGGCTCCTACCTCCACCACGCCCACTCGGTCAGCCAGTACCCCGTCCCCATCCACACCACTACCAGCTGCGCCGAACGTCGCCCAGAAGGAGTCTACCCCTACCACGACCACGCCAAACAGGCCACTGCCTGTCTCTACAGCTACAACTGTCCCCACCACTGCCAATCCTTCGCCGTCGCCCACACCACCGCCAACGGCGACGAGGATACCGTCCGTACAAACACAGGTGCCCACGGCCACACCGTTGCCCCCAACCCCTACGTTCCCTCCTCCCCCAGCCACCTCGTCACCCTATCCACCTGCCCCAACAGCCACACCATCACCAGCCCCGGCCACGCCAACATCCACGGCTGTGGCTTCGGGCACGATAGTCATCCAGGCTATCGACGCCGTAGCTGAGATCGTCACTATCACTAACCGCAGCAGCGTGGCCATGGATATGACCGGATGGAAATTGAGTGCCGGGCCAAGACAGGTCTATACCTTTCCACCATTCATACTCCCAGCCGGTAGCAGCGTTAAGGTACACACCAGCCGTGGAACAAACACGACTAGCGACCTCTACTGGGGCAGAAGCGCTGTATGGAATAATCAGGGTGACACGGGAGTGCTCTACGATGCAACCGGCCGGGAGGTGACCAGGTACACCTATTAAGTGCCTACTCGTAGATCCACTTATCTATATCCCGCGTGTAGGAGACGATCTCCTCCTCGGCAAAGAATAGGGCGATCTCCTCCTGGGCCGTTTCTATAGAGTCAGAAGCATGGATCAGGTTACGCAGCCCTGCCACGGCATAGTCGCCCCGAATGGTACCTGGCATCGCCTCGTGTGGCCGCGTCGCCCCGACCATGGTCCGCACTACCTGTACTGCCTGCGGACCCTCGACGATGGCCCCAACGATAGGACTGGAAGAGATATAATCAACCAGGTTCTCGAAGAAAAACTTCCCCCGGTGTACAGCATAGTGGCGCTCAGCCAAGGCGCGGTCGATGGACATCATCTTCAGAGCCACGATACGCAAGCCGCGCTGCTCAAAGCGACCCAGGATCGGCCCGATCAAGCCGCGTTGGACACCATCAGGTTTAATGATTACTAGAGTTCTTTCCACTCGTTACTCCTCATATTACCCGGATCACCGAGACCCTTGTAGTCAGTCTGAACTCTCCTCTGAGGACTCCTCCCCGCTGGATTCGTGCAGCGTCCAATTATACTCCTCGACTGCTTGCTGGAAGCGACCAACCTTCATATAGGCATCACCTAAGGTGCGGTGGGATTCAGCATGGTCAGGTCGGGAATAGATAAGCCATTTCAGGTTGTCGACCACTGCCTCGACGAGGTATGGTGCCCCTTTGATGACCTGTCTATACTCCTCAATAGCCAGGTCGACCTGCCCTAATTGTTGATAGGCGTTGCCCAAGGCTAGACGAGCAGCATAATCGTTTGGGTCAGCGCGCACTCTCTCCAAATAGGGCTGAATGGCTGCTGAGAGATCATCATCCTCCTCTTCTACCACCGAGTGAACATCACCCCCTATCTCTACTTGAGCTGACGTGGTGCTGTTCTCGACCGACAAGAGCGCTGGGGGCTCCTCGACTGTCTTGGACAAAGTATCCTCTTCTTGAGAAAGAATGGTTGCCTCCCCCACCACCATTCCTTCCTCTGCTTCGGCTGATGGAGTAGGCAATTCCTCCTCTGTCTTCTCCGCCAGGGCCTCCAGTTCACTCCTCTGGATGGCGATCTCTTCAAGGGTTTCCTGGACAGCACTAAGGATGCTCTCCGGGGGCAGCGCCGTGGACAATATCTCCTCCTCAGTCACCGCTTCGGTAGGAGGATGCTCCTCTACCACCGTGAGGGGCTCCATTTCTGTCGGAGGTGCCGCTTGATCCCCAATTTCGCTCTTACTGGCCATAGATTCAGTCGCCTCTTCGATGGGAGGATGCTCCTCCGCCATCACGAGGGGCTCCGTCTCATCTTCAGTTGAAGGCGTCGCTTGATCCTCGCTCTCACCCTTATCTGCGACTGATTCGGTCACCTCCAAAGGGAGGGTCATTTCCTCTATTATCGGCTCCGCCGGGCTCACCCCGGCTTCCGCCACGTAATCCGCTGGCTTCCTTTCCTGCGGAGGCTCTGTGGCCCGGCCCGATTCAGGTGGAGCCTGGTCCAAGGCAGAGGTGACGACCACTGCTGACGGAAAAGCCATCGCCATCTCATCGGCTGGGGGGATTTCGATTGTTCTAAGGCAAAATCGCTCATCACTGATCAGGGAAGCAGCCACCTTGTTCTCGGGATCCAGCGCCTGGGCCCGCTGGAGTAAGGCCTCGCCCTTCTCCGCCTCACCCGTCTTTAAGGCCTCCCAGCCGCATATCAGGTTCGCCTTCAGACAATCAGGTGAGTCCTCAAGGATTTGGGCGCAGACGGTAGCCGCCTCGGCCGCCCGTCCAGCCCACCATAGGGCTTCGGCCAGGGATAGCCGAACATCCAGGCGGTCGGGTTCTTTGTCCAAGATGGTTTTGAATTCGGCGATGGCTTGCTCGTAGAGTCCGCCGCGGATGTAGAGCCGTCCCAGGCCGCCTCGGGTAGGTTTAGGTTTTTGCGAGGTTAAACGGAGGAGCTCTCTTTGCAGCTCCTGGTGACCAGGGCTGACATCAAGCGCCCGCTGCCGTTCCCGAACAGCACGGTTCAGGTCATTATGCTCCTCATAGATAAGGCTGAGGGCCCAATGAGCAATCACGTTATCAGGATCAGCGCTCAAGACACGCTTGAAGAGATCCTCGGCCGGTTCAATCAGTCCCTTATCACGATAGGCCTCAGCCAGGAGACAATGCACCTCGATGTACTTGGGGAAATAGCGCAGAAGATATTGACAGGTAGCTATGGCTTGATCGGTGTTCCCAGCCAGGATAGCCGCTTTAACGCCCTCGATGTGTGTTTCTAATGTTGGCATCCTTTGCCCCCCAGGTTCTTGAGGCTTGCTTCCCACACTGGGCTGCTGCGCCCGCAATGATAACACAAAAACGTGTCTTAGGGAAAGCGAATAGTCGGACACAACGGGCATCATATTGGGGGATTATATGGAGAGTGCAAGAAGGGATTGAGAGGTAAAGACGGATTACTGCTCGGGGTGTTCCCTGGTCAGGATGTCCAGGAAGTCTCTTGCCGTGACGATCTTTAGTCTTCCCAGTCGCGGATCATCGCGTAGAACCAACAAATCTTCATCCCCAGTAACAAGATAGTCTGCTTTGCCGCCGAGCGCGGCAGCAAGTATCCCCTCGTCCTTTTTATCCCGAACCGTGATGGGAAGCCTGCGACTGGGAGTGACCCTGCGAGCGCTTGTATCTATCAGGAATAAAAAGTCTGTGACTTCTTCTAGGGTTATGCCATATTTCTCAGCAAACTTTGGTCGTAGCAAGACCCGCCTATACTCCATATAGAGCGATTCGGAGACGACTAAGGTGAAAGCACCTCGACGTGATGCTTCGACAAGCTCGTAGGGAGTACCCAATTCAATAATGAGACCGCTGACAAACAGATTCGTGTCAACGACGGCGCTTACTAGCCCGCTTTTCTTCCTCATACATCTCATGACGGACCGCTTCAACCTCGGCAGTCGCGTCGCGCAGAACTTCCTCAGGGGCCTTGTCAGCGTTCCGCTCTCGAACCCGATCGACAACGGCCCACGCTCGTTCTTGCTCCTTTTGCAGGCTCTCATACTGCTCTGGGCTAATTACGACCACAAACGGCCGTCCCCTTTTCTCGACAATCACTGGCTCCTTAGTGTAGTACACCAGGCCAAGGAGATCGCTGAAGTTGGCTCTGGCCTCCCGCGCTGATATTCTTCGTGCTGACATAGATATCCCCCTTTCAAAAATATTATACTACTTAAATGTACATAATGTCAATTTAATTTTAGAGACTGCTAAATAAAACCCAACGAGTACAAAACATAGTCATCCGCGGCTAAAAATGCTATAATCCACCCGCCATGCGTAAAGGCTTTTTTGCCGGGATAGTCGTCCTCATCCTTCTGGCAAATTGGTTCTGGCGACCCCCACTTTTCGGATTGGGCGGTGGACAGTCGGCCACGATGCCCACGCCAACGCCGCAACCTCAACCCACGCCCACCGCCACAAGGGAACCCAACCCCATCCCACCTCCTATCCGCAAGGTCGGCACAAATGGTCCCCCAACCATCAGTGCCCAAGGCGTAGCCATCATCGATGAAACGAGTGGCCGCCTCCTCTACGGCAAGGAACCCCACCAGCGCTTCGCGCCGGCCAGTCTGACTAAGATCGTCACGGCCATCATCGCCCTGGAACAGGGGAGGCTGAGCGCTAAGGTCCCCATCGATGTGGACTGCGACGAGCTGGATGACAGCACGATAATGGGTCTGAAGCCGGGCGAGGAGCTGACCCTGCAGGATTTGCTTTATGGGCTGCTGTTGCCCTCAGGTAATGATGCGGCTCTAGCCATCGCCCGATATATTGGCGGATCCGAAAGCCGCTTTGTGGAGCTGATGAACCAGAAGGTCACCCAGCTGGGGCTTACCGATAGCCATTTCGCCAATCCCCACGGATTAGATGCGGCTGGTCACTATTCCAGCGCCTACGATATGGCCATGCTCGCCCGCTATGCTATGCAGGATCCCACCTTCGCTCGGATAGTGGCGACCAAGGAATGGACTGCTAAAGGGCACAAGACCTATTGGCTGCGCAATCTGAACCGACTCCTCTGGTATTATCCTGGGGCTGATGGGGTGAAGGTCGGCTATACTGACGAGGCCGGGAAGACGATGGTCGCTTCGGCTATGCGGAACGGGCATCGCCTCTATGTCGCCTTGATGAAAAGCACTGATATCTTGAGTGACAGCATCGCCCTCCTCAATTACGTTTTTGAAAACTTTGCCTGGCCGCCGACGGGAGTTCCACAATGAAAAGGTTTCTAATTGGCCGGGTTATTCCCTTAGTATTAGCCACCATTGTAGTCGCTGTTCCTCTCTCTGGGTCAGAGGCCGCTTCGCCGGAGGATGAGGCGCGCCTGGACTACGCCATGCCTGGGGGACACTTCTTCACTCAGGCGAATGGTTTCCCTCCAGGGACGAGCCCCAAGGGATACCGCATCACCGATGAGGACGGCCTCCCCTTTTGGACAGAGTTTCAGCGTCTCGGTGGGGTGACCGTCCTGGGCTATCCCATCTCAAGGCGCTTCTCCTGGAATGGCTTCTCTGTCCAGGCTACACAGAAAGGGGTGTTGCAGTGGCGACCGGAACAGAAGCGATTCGCCTTCGTCAATATATTTGATGAGCTACATAATGCCGGTAAGGACGATTGGTTGGCGAGTGTGCGTTCGACACCACCCCCTTTGCCCGGCAGTTTCGATGCTGGTAAGCCCTGGGGAGAAGTAATCCGCCAGCGCCTGGCTCTCTTAGACTCCCATCCAGCAATCAAAGCGCGCTATCAGTCCGTCTCGGATCCGCTAAATCTATACGGTTTACCTACCTCAAAGGTGGAGGATCGCGGACCCGTTTACGTCGTTCGGCTGCAACGGGCCGTTATCCAGCAATGGAAGGTAGACGTGCCCTGGGCTAAAGCAGGGCAGGTGACGGTGGCTAATGGGGGTGATCTAGCCAAGGAGGCCGGCTTATTTCCTCACGCTGCACTACGACTGGAGAATCCCGTGGGTGAGGACTGGAAGAATCACAGATATAGAGTGGTCGGCCTGGCCACTTGGTATGGTCCTGGCTTCCACGGCCAAAGGATGGCCAATGGTCAGGTCTACGATATGAACGATCCGACGACGACTTCGTGCAATATGTACCCTCTGGGCACTAAGTTAAGGGTGACCAACAAAGAGGGCAAGAGCATCGTCGTCGCCGTGCGCGATACCGGCGCTTTCACCTACCCCATCGTGGTGGACCTGAGCTACGCCGCCTTCACCGCTCTGGCCCCTCCAACGGCGGGGATCATAGAGGTGCTCGTCGAGGTCATCCCTTGACCTCCTTCTCCGCTACGCAGGCATTTGAAGAGAAGGGTCGGCGCTACGTCGTCGGCGAACCCGGCGTATAGGCAGCGTGCTTAAACTGTGCCTGTAGCTTGCCCAGCCTGACCCCCATCTTCCCTACGGTATCCCGCCCCAGCTGACTGATTTGTCCAGCTAAAGCCGGCACATCGCCATCCGGTTCGGTCAATACCACAAGGCGGACATCGACGCTCCGTCGCTTGCTGGTGACAAATGGTGTCGCTTGCCGTACGCCGGCCACAGATTCAATCTCATGCTTGAGCCGCTGGGCCACTGAATCCAGAGTAATCTCAGCCTGGCTGCCAGACACCTGAGCCAGGACCACGGTCGTTGGTCGCTCCCGTCGCAGCTCCAGGAAAAGCAGAAATAGACAGACGGCGGTGATGGCCAAAGCCAAAACAGCCAGGATGATCTGTCCGAAAACGGTTAGTCGTGCGGCCAACTGGGCTGCGGCCAGACACTGTTCGGCGATGATCGTGGCCAGTGGGGCTGGTGCCAGGGCCGTCCCGAGAGCGAGGACGATGAGAAGGAGTAAGAGAATCACCACGACGATGCGGTTGAACAGGTTCATTATAACCTCCTAAACGGTGCTGCCTTCGGCAGGACGATAGATATTATAACCCAGATTAGGGCCAGAGCCAAGGTACACAGGCTGAGAAGGAGTCCTATTAAAAGGGGGCGGGGCTCGTAGCGAAATTCGACCGTGTGTTCACCGTCTTTCAACACAAGCCCCCTAAAGAGGTAATCGACCCGCATGATACGCTGCTCATGTCCATCGACCCAGGCTCGCCAACCTGGGTAGTAAGAGTCGGTCAGAACGAGCACCCCCGCGTGTGCCGACCTCATATGCAAGACGATTCTTTCGGGCGAATACTCCAGAATATCTACGGTCGCTTGATCAGTCCCAGCCCCGGATAGGTTTTGGTCGCCTCCCGGCCAATCGTCCTGAACGATCACGGCCTGTTCCCGGGGTCGAAAGGTGGGACGGCGCAGCCAATCTAAGGCCGCAGCATCATTGCTGACCAGCTCGACCTCAGGCACAAGGAAGGCGCGAGGCAAAGCAGCCAGGTTCCGATAGATCTTGACGTCTCCCAGGTGGACGATGCGCAGAAAATTATCGAGAACAACGGGCCGGCTGGCCCCCGTCCTATCATCGATGAGGCTGATCCCCCTCAGGTGAAGGTCGGCTGTGGCAGCCACGGAGGAGATGGTGAGCCGTTTGGGGAAGATAGGCTTGAGCAGGGGGATCTGGGACTGATAGTCCCAGACCTGGGGATCGTTCGTCGGAGCCATCACCCGCCGTGCTGGTCGATGCCCGACCGTGGCATTGTACCTGCCCTCAGCCGTTTGCACCCCGGCCTGTAACGGTGCGGTATATACCTTTCCGTCGCTATCAGTCACCGAAATGGTGGCCACCGTGGTGCCATCGGGCAAACCTGATGCTCCGCTGAGGTAGGAGACCAGCCCGATGGAGGTGGTCTCAAAATCTGGTAGGTGCTCGAGTGTCAGATCCCTGGTTCCAGCTGGCCCAACAGTTCGCCTGAGCGCCAGGTCGTAATAGACGCCATCCGCCCAAACATCACGCAGCCGATCCATCAGGATGTATTTCACATTGAGCCAGCCCAAGAGAGAGGGATCCGGTATCGTCTCCAGCTGTTCCCGCAGACGGGCATCAGGAGCATCCTTTCGGGAAAGGGGGAAAAGACGTTTGAAGGCCACATAGCGTTCCAAAGGTAAAACCCCGCCGTCATAGCCATCGATGCTGGCGATGTGATAGCGTAGGGGAAGGTTAGGCATCAGCGTCTCCTTTTGTTTCAGAGCAACGATGTAGTCATAGACAGCCTGGGGTGAGAGCACAGCATTCAACATCCCCCTTTGCTCTCTCAGGTCACCCGGGTCGAAGGTGTTATCGCTCAAAGGGAGGACGCGGTAGATGCCGGGATCAGCTAAAAGATGAGCGACAGCCGGACGAAGGGAAGAGTAGGCTTCCGGGAGGTTAGGGCGATTCAGATCAAGATTCTGGCTGCTGAGGAGCAACTCACCATAGAGTAGACAGACCAGCGCCCCTATGGCCAGACGGCTGGCTGGGGTCGAGAGGGCCCAGATGATGAGGAGCAAGGCAGAGGCACCACTGACCAGCCAGACGATGGCCGTCGGGGCCGATGGCGTCTCCAACGGGTAGGGCAAGCGTAAGGCTACGTAGGCCAGTATGGGCAAGAGTGCCAATGCCCCTAGGATGGCCAGCCGCAGAATGACTCTAACAGCCGGATGAGCACGACCGGGCCAGCCCAACCGTGCAGATGGAGTCCCTTCCAGGAGGATATGCAGGGCGATTCCAGCTAATGCGGCCATGGCGAAGGTGTACAGAAAGAGCCAACGAGCGGGCACTCGGAAGAGGGCGAGCCCAGGCAAGATCTTGTAGAGATAGGGATAGAGAGGATTGAACTGTCCCAAGGCCAGGAAAAGAGAGAGCAAAGCCAGCAGAGCGAAGAAGAGCACGTGCTTGTCCCGTGGCCTCATGACTACTGCCAATGCGGCCAGGATGAGTCCACAGACGCCGACGTAGCCCCAATATTCGCTGAAGATGGGTGCATCGAAGACAGGTGGCAGTAGGCTCTTAAGGATCAGCCAGGGAGGTAAGGAAAAGGAAACCGCTTCCTTATAGGTTAGTCCCCCGGCCCGGATGGAAAGGTTGGCCAGCTCATAGGTCGGCCAGAGCTGTACAGCGGCCAAGCCAAATCCCAGGAGCAGGCTCACACCGACCAGAGCAAGGCCGCTTATCTCCTTACTGATCACCGAACCGAGCGCTGTTCGCCATCGATCCGTCCTGGATTCCTTCCCCCGGAGATGCTCGCCCAAAGGCAAGACACCCTCTCTAGCAGCGGACTGGGGATGTTCCCCACTGTTTTCCTCACTGTGTGAGGGGTGGTATCCCCCCCAGAGGGCCTTCCCCCCGTAGAAAAGCACCAATCCGCTTAAGGCGCAGAGGGTCAAATAGGATTCCTGCATGTGCCCGGCCAGCAATTGCAGGGCAAGCACCGCTCCAGTGGCCAAGGCCAGGAGGGGACGTCGCTCCCGATAGGTTAGATCAGTGAGGAGAAAAAGGAGAGGAAGCCAGGTTGCCGCCTGTAACTGGTTGAGGTGTCCGACCAGGGAAGAGGTGAAGCCACCGAACATGAGGACGACAGCGGCGAGAAAAGCAGCCCAGCGCTGCAGGTGCAGCGAAACTCTGGCGAAAAGATACATAAAACAACCAGCCAGAAAGACGTGGAGGACTACCGAGTAGACGTAGGCCCGAGGCACAAAAAATAAGAGGAAGAGCAGATTCAGTGGATAGAATATCCCTGTCTGGATGTTAGCTAAAAAGGGCACGCCCGTGAACAGATAGGGGTTCCACAGGGGCAATTGACCGCTGTGTAGCCTTTCGGCGGCGTAGGCCTCGTTCGGATAGAAGTAGGTGAAGATGTCGTAACCGATGAGGATACGCGGCGAAAGAGCTGTCTGGCGATAGAATACAAGGATCAGGACCAGAAGGAGAGCCAACGACCGTAAGTCGGGCCAATAGCGCCGCAGTCTCACCACATTACCCGGCTCCCTCCAGGACGAGGTCGCCGCTTCGTCCGCCACTCTTACGTATCAGGCGGATGTTGCCGATCACCATAGAGCGATCGATAGCTTTACACATATCGTAGATTGTCAGTGCGCCTACGCTCACCGCAGTCAAGGCTTCCATCTCCACACCCGTTTTTCCGCTGGTCTTCACTGTGGCAGTGATCTCGACCGTACTGCTCTCCTCGTCGATCTCGAAGCCCACCTCAACCGAGGTGAGAAGCAGTGGGTGACACAGGGGGATCATCTCCCAGGCTCTCTTTGCGGCCATCACGGCGGCCAGTTGAGCGGTGGCCAGGACATCGCCCTTCTTCGTCTTCCCTTCCTTGATCGCTGTCAATGTGGCCGGCTGCATGGCGATCTCCCCTACCGCTGTAGCCACCCGCAGCGTGTCGGGCTTTTCACTGACGTCTACCATACGCGGCCGGCCTGTAGTATCGAGATGGGTCAAACCATCCGCCCGCTCACCCTTGCTCATTCCGTCAGCCTCCAATCTGGTACATTGAACGATCCTCAGGGACAACGCGTTCGTTCAAGCGATGCCCCAACGGTTTCATCTGAGCAGCCTGCCTGATCAGTTGTTTGATATCGTCTATGGTGGCCCCCTGGCGGAGGGGACTACGCAAGTCAACCTCTTGCTCACTCAGCAGGCAGGGACGGAGGCGACCGTCGGCCGTCAAGCGAAGACGATTGCATTGAGCACAGAATTGACAGCTGATGGGGCTAATGAAACCGATCGTGCCTTTGGCCCTCGGCAGGCGGTAGTAACGGGCTGGGCCATCAAGATTGAACCTCGGCTCGTTTCCAGTGTTGGTCGCCGGATGGTGCGGCTCCAGGTGACCCAAGGCCTCCTCTATCCGCCGCTTTATCTCGTCCAGGGGGATGTATCTCTCCTGGGCCCAGTCCGCTGTGCCTCCCACCGGCATCAACTCGATAAAGCGGATGTGCCAATTTCTCTCGATGGTGAGCGTGGCGATGTCGATCAGCTCATCAGCGTTGAAACCATCGATGACCACGGTGTTAATCTTCAGCGGCTGCAGCCCCACCGCTTGGGCAGTCTCGATGCCCTTGAGCACCTCTTCCAGTCGGCCGAGCCGGGTGATCTGCTGGAAGCGATCGGGTCTCAATGTATCCAAACTGACGTTGATGCGTTTAAGTCCGGCTCTCTTCAAGTCAGCGGCGTAGCGGCTGAGCAAGAAACCGTTAGTAGTCAAGGAGAGGTCATCAATTCCCGGCATGGCCCTTAACATAGCAATAAAATTGGTCAGACCAAGTCTCACCAGTGGTTCACCGCCAGTTAAGCGGACCTTGCGGATGCCCAGCTCGGCCGCTGCCCGCACGATCGCAGCCATCTCCTCATAACTGAGGATCTCAGCGTGGGATAGACTGGCTATTCCCTCCAGGGGCATGCAATAAAGGCAGCGGAAGTTACAGCGATCGGTCACCGAGATGCGCAGGTAAGAGATGGGCCGATTGAAGCCATCACGTAAACAGGTCATAGCAGTTCCTCTACGGCTGGTTGATCATCCAGGAATGTGGTGGCAATCCCTTACGGATACTCTCTACGATTATTTCCTTACCGGGCATGTCACGCCTGAGAATCGCCTCCACGGTGGCTTCAACATCATACGCTACCCGACGATGTTCCACCTTCCAGGAGTGGTTTTCATAGGTCAATAGCCCATATCCAGCCCTGAGATCACCGTCAAACGGCCTACCAACGCTGCCGACGTTCACCCATAATCGCCCATTTATGGGACGCACAAAGGGAAGGTGCACGTGTCCACACACGATCAGCGGCGAGTCGGCTCCCGCTAGGGCTTCCCGCACCACCTCCTCCGGCGTATCAGGAAAGATGTTCTCAGACTGGTCGCGGGGGGTAGCATGCACTACCAACAGGCTTGTTCCCTCCGGCCCAGCAATCGTACATTGCAAGGGCAGTTCGGCCAGAAATCGCCTCTGTTTCGGTTCCAGCTGTTGCTGGGCCCAAAGACACTGCAGCACAACTAAGCCCTTATGCCCAGCGGCGCGCTGTTCCAGGTCCGGACTGCTCACCACAGCATCCGTGTTCCCCTGGACGATGGGGCAAGGCAAGTCCAGCAGGCGCTCAAGGACAGCCGACGGCTCCGGACCACCAAAAGCGAGGTCTCCAGCAACAACGACCTGATCCACCTGCTGGGCATAGATGTCGTCCAGGACTGCTTCTAAGGCCTTCAGGTTAGCGTGAATATCCGATATAGCTGCTATCCTCATTGATGCCCTCCCCGCGATGCGGCGGGCTCACTCGCCGTTGATCAGGTTTTGATTCCAAACCAGGCGACCGCCTGGCAGAAAATCACCCCATCGGCCACCAGAGCTCCGCACCAGCCGGCGATGTAGCCGATGGGTTAGGGAATCACAGGCAACTCCAGGTCCTGATGAAAAAAGCAGCATCTTCCTGCTAGGAGATGCTGCTCAGCGAACAATCATACGGCTCTAGCCGAGCGTTCTCCTTTCCGAAGATGGGTGGCTCAGGCGTTTCCCCCTGAACCAGCGGGATGTATAGGCCATCCACGTGGCCACCGGCCCTGGGAAATCCTGTAGGCCAAACGGCTCGGAGAAACAAGTGCTGGTCTAATATAGCACGTTGACTGTGGCCTGGTCAAGGCAACGAAGTTTTGGATAGTGTATCCTTTATTCAGGCTTTTCCTTAAAGAAGCCGGTCATCTCTCTTGTGTTAACCTCTCAGTCTAACTTTTTTAGTTTACCACCGCCTTAAGCCAGTCTTCCTTCGCCATTCTAGCATTTTCCTTAGCCAGCCAGATCCTTAAGAAGTTAGCCGCTCCCATAACCGACTTGAAGCCGTCCATCGGTCTAGTCCGTCTCCGCTACTCCTTTATACCCCTTTCCAAAGGCGATGTCGTCTTCGGTCCTCCAGTTTGCAGCCTCATTTTAGCGATTTGAACAACCTGCTTTATCTTTTCTCGATCGTTAGGAAATAGTTCCCTTGCCTTAAGGAAGATATTGTGGAGCTCAGGCCAGACACATAGGCGGCTTTTGGCTTCAGGCAAGACCAAACTTAAGGCGGAAGCAATCGCCTGGTCACCATCGTGGATAACTAATAATCCCTTGCCACTATCGGGGACCCCTAAGGCCTCAAGGAGGCTCACCCAGGAAGCTGCGCTTTTATCCCTGGATAAGACAGCCCCAAGATAAGCCCTTTGGCCATCTTGGCCCTCCCCTAAAGCCAATAGACTCCAGTAAGGCTTTCCTTTTACCTTGGTATAAGCCTCATCAAGATATAAAAACCTTTAGTGGCTCATCCCAATGGTGGGATGAAGCCCTCCTGGCCATCTTCGGGAAGCGCTGCCATAAGCCCATCAACCCACAGTCTGACTCCATCACCCGCTCTAGTATCGCCTTAATCTGGCGATAGCTAGCCCCGCAGAGATAAAGCTCAGTGATTCTCCGATCTAGCTCTATCCAGTACCTCTTTCTTTTGGGGAGGAAAAGGGCATTTAAGGCTACTACTCTGCCGCAATCAAGACACTCAAGCTGGGGGACTCTTAGGTGGATGACACCTTCAGCAACCACCAGGCAGCGTCGATGATGTCCATTTCTCTTAATCTGATTACTTTCCCGTGAACCACATTTTAGACATGCCCAGGGAGTGGGTTCTCTTTCCCTAATCTTTAGCCATTTGGGGCCATGGTATTTATCTACCAGGTTTTCTCAAGCCTCCTCAAGCAATCTCCTTTTCCATGCCCTCAGATTAGCCTTTGCCTTTCGAATCTACTAGCTCTATCACCTCTTTAGCACTGTTGCACTCCAAAATCTTTTGTGCTACCTTCATCTCGGGCTCTCCTCCTTGTGTTTTCTAACCAGACTGAAGGGTCTAACACAAGTAGGTGAGCCCCATTCCTTGTCCCTTTAAGAAAAGCCTGAATAAAAAGAACGCTACTGCGAATTTGTGGGACACTAATGTAATGGGCCAATAGCCTGGACTCAGACAGATAGGGATGGTATACTATGCCTAAGATTCGGCAACGCCTTTCGGAGGCATGTCCTGAGCATCCCTGTAAGGTCCCAGGGCTCCGCCCTGCCCATCATCCCCCCTCTCCCGCCGGAGCAGGGGTAGTCCAGAAGGGGATCACCCCTTCTGGGTGGGTCCTAGGGCTCCGCCCTGACCTATAATTCCCCCTCTCCCGCGAAGCGGGAGAGGGGGATACAGGGGGTGAGGGTATCATTTATAGTAAGGAGGTTAAGGAGGTTGGGCGCTCTCGCCTAACCGAATCTTTATAAGGATGAAAGTGAAACATCTCGTTAGTATCGCCGATTTGTCAGCCGCCGATATTTGGGAAATCTTGAACGTCTCCCTTCAGTTAAAAGAGGAGCTGAGGGCAGGCAAGCCACGCCCTCTCCTGGCCGGGAAGACGCTCGGCATGATTTTTCAAAAACCTTCGCTACGAACGCGTGTCTCCTTTGAAGTGGGTATGCTTCAGCTCGGTGGCCATGCCCTTTATCTATCACCCAACGAGATACAGCTGGGCCAACGGGAAAGCACACCAGATGCGGCCCGTGTCCTGAGTCGTTATGTAGATGCACTTATGGCTCGTACTTTTGCGCATAGCGATATCGAATTGTTGGCTGAGTATTCCCGTGTACCTGTAATCAATGGTCTCTCCGACTTGAGCCATCCTTGCCAGGCCCTGGGCGACCTGCTGACGATTTACGAGAAAAAGGGAAAGCTAGAAGGTTTGCGTTTGGCCTGGGTTGGCGATGGCAACAACGTGGCCCACTCCCTCTTGTTGAGTGCTGGAAAATTGGGCATGGCGATGACGG
This sequence comes from Chloroflexota bacterium, assembly GCA_023475225.1. Classification (NCBI taxonomy): domain Bacteria; kingdom Bacillati; phylum Chloroflexota; species Chloroflexota bacterium. The sequence continues at coordinate 53,125 of JAMCVK010000037.1, read as the reverse complement.
TAGCTTCACCAAAGGGCTATGAATGCAACCCAGATATAGTGGCCAAGGCTAAGGCCGCAGCTGTAGAAAGCGGGGCTAAATTAAGCTTTACCCACGACCCAGCAGAGGCTGTACAACGGGCTGATGTAATCTACACTGATGTATGGGCTAGCATGGGGAAGGAAGCGGAACGAGGGGAGCGCCTCAAGGTTTTCCAGCCCTATCAGGTGGATACGAGACTGGTCAGCAAGGCAGCCAGAGAAGTCATTGTCATGCACTGTCTGCCAGCCCATCGGGGTGAGGAGATCACCGATGCGGTGCTGGATGGGTCACATTCGGTCGTTTTAGACCAGGCAGAAAATAGAATGCATGCGCAGAAGGGGCTTTTGGTTTTATTGCTCACATAGGAGGCGAGGTAGAAAACCATGCCTCAATTAATCCAGGTCGTTTTCTCAACACTGGCGCGCCTGAGCGTCTGGAGCGTCATTGATATCCTGCTTGTGGCCATAATCATATATGGTGTCCTCAGCCTTTTCCGTGGAACGAGCGCCCTGACCCTCTTGTATGGCTTATTTCTTCTGCTCGGGGCAGTGTTAATAGTAAACAGTCTGCCTCAGCTGGTTATGCTCAACTGGTTGCTGCGCAATACATTGCCCATTCTTTCCATCGCCTTACTGATCATCTTCCAACCTGAGCTGCGAAGGGCGGTCGAACGAATCGGACGGTTTCGAGGACTATTCTACCGTCCTTTCACTATCCCGGGGGCACTGGCTATCCCCAAATCTATCGATGAGGTCAGCCGGGCCTGCCAGCAGCTGGCCGATCAACGCTATGGTGCCCTGCTCGTTCTGGAGCGGAGCACAGGATTACAGGAGTACACTGAGACCGGAGTGGAGATCAACGGTACTGTATCAGCAGAGCTGTTGCTGACCCTTTTCTATCCCAACTCACCGCTACACGATGGCGCCGTGATCATCCGGGGAGATCGGGTCGTGGCTGCTGGCTGTGTATTACCCTTATCCGAAAATACGGTTAATTATCAGCTTGGTACACGCCACCGAGCCGCTGTGGGCATAACCGAACAGACCGATGCCCTCTCAATCATCGTCTCGGAAGAGAGCGGGGCGATCTCTCTGGCTAACAATGGACGGTTGGTGCGAGACCTCAATGAGGATAAACTACGGAAGGTCTTAAGTGTACTTTATCGCTCACCCTCTTATTACGAGTCCCTTCCTCTCTTCTGGCCACGGCGGGATGAACGTCAGCAGCACACGACACGCATAAAGCGGGAATAAACTTATGTTACCATTCCTGAAGAAGCAATTGAGCTGGATATTACTAGCGATTGGCTTATCAACGATCATGTGGGGGATCGTCACTAATCAATTGAACCCCGAAGTGAGTGACGTCTTCCAGGGCATCCCGGTGCGAGTGGATAATCTACCAGCTGGCCTGGTTGTTAGAGGCGAGGTCCAGGGAGTCGACGTTAGGATTGTGGCCCCACAGGACGTGATGAAGCGTTTAACTCGTAATGAGATTCAGGCCTATGTTGATGCCTCGAAAGCGGGTCCTGGGATCCAAGAGCTGCCAGTTAGAGCGGAGGTAGCGTACTTTCAAGCACACGTCGACGATACTCAGCCATCTAAGGTGGCCGTTCAGCTCAGCGTTGTCAAGAAGAAGGACATACCAGTTAAAGTCAACCTGCTCGGTAACGTTCCCTTTGGCTATACCCAAAAGCTACCCCGTGTAGCTCCGGAGCAGGTGACTGTCAGTGGACCGGAGGACGCCGTGAAAGCAGCTGTGGCCGCAGTCATTGATATAAGGTTAGATGGGGTAACAAGTAGCATCAGCCAGCTGTTCAAACCCGTCCCTCAGGATGGCTATGGTGGTGATGTCAAGGATGTTAGTCTTAACCCTGAATCGGTATTGGTGGAGATGCCAATTGAGCGCGAGGTCGGTTATAAGACCGTGCCGATAGTTCCGCAGGTGGTTGGTGTGCCAGCCCTTGGCTATCAGGTGGTGGGCGTCATGTCTGATCCCACCAGTATAACTGTAGTGGGCGACCCCAAGGCTCTGGATGGCCTCTCTTTCCTGACGACAACGCCTATCGATGTTACTGGAGCATCGCGGGATATGACTACCAACGCTGAGCCATCCTTGCCTAGCGGTGTCTCTCTGGCCAGGAAGCAAAGCGTCGTAGTCCGCCTTTATATCAACCCTATAGAGGGTTCCGAGATCCTGCGGGTAGCACCCACCATAAAGGGGCTACGCGATGGTCTGCAGGCGACTATCGCGCCTTCAGCTATAGACGTGACCCTTTCTGGGCTGATGCCTGTTCTTTCCTCCACAAAGCCTCAGGACATCCAAATTGTCATCGATGCTACTGGTCTAACGGCTGGTAAATATACGGTGAGTCCAAAAGTCATTCCTCCGCCCGCTCTCAAAGTGGGACAGATACGCCCGGATAAAGTGGAATTGACCATACGCTAGCCTGGAACAGACTGGGAGGGTCTTGGGGTTTCGCCCTAACCTATATTCCCCCTTCTCCCGCCTGATAGGGAGTGCAGCGGGGCAAGGCCCCTCAGTCAGGGTAAGGGGTATTCCAAACCTCCACTCCCCTTCTCCTGCTGGAGTAATGGAGAGGTCAAAGAGATGGGGACCCAGCCCACTACTTTTGGTGGTGCAGGGATGCAGCCTACATCCCCCTTCTCCTACCGGAGTGGGGGTGTGCAGAGGGGGATCGCCCCTTCTGGGTAGGTCCCAGGGCTCCGCCCTGGGTTTATTCCCCCCTTCTCCCAGTGGAGTAGGGGGTAGTCCAGAAGGGGATTGCCCCTTCTGGGTAGGTCCCAGGGCTCCGCCCTGGGTTTATTCCCCCCTTCTCCTACCGGAGTGGGGGTGTGCAGAGGGGGATCGCCCCTTCTGGGTAGGTCCCAGGGCTCCGCCCTGGGTTTATTCCCCCCTTCTCCTACCGGAGTGGGGGTGTGCAGAGGGGCAAAGCCCCTCTGCCGGGGTTTGGGGTGTCCCCAAATCTTTATTCCCCCCTTCTCCCGTCCTTCTCCGAAGGACGGGAGAAGGGGGCAGGGGGATGAGGGAAATAGAAAGGTGACCAAACCATTAGTGGCCATCGTAGGACGTCCCAATGTCGGTAAGTCTACCCTCTTTAATCGTTTGGTTGGTGAACCGATGGCTATCGTGGAAGAGATGCCGGGGACTACCCGCGATCGCCTCTACGCCGATGCCGAGTGGGGCGGACGCCAGTTCACCCTTATCGATACCGGTGGCTTAGAGCCAACACCCGGTAGCAATATCACCCGTCTTGTTCGAGAGCAGGCAGAATTGGCCATCGACCAGGCAGACGTCATCCTCTTTCTGGTCGATACTAAGGAGGGTATAACCCCGGCCGACCAGGATATCGCCGATATTCTTCGCCGAACGGAGAAGCCGGTAATAGTGGTGGCCAATAAAGCCGATAACAAGGAGCGACGACTCAACTCTATCCAGTTCTATGAATTGGGCGTTGGTGAGATTATCCCTATATCAGCCACCCATGGGACAGGTACAGGTGACCTGCTAGATTCAATCATTGCCTGGTTTCCTAGCGAAGCGGCCACCGAGGCGGAGGCCGATGTGGTGGGGGTAGCCATCGTGGGGCGTCCCAATGTCGGTAAGTCATCGCTGCTCAATGCCCTCCTGGGAGAGGAGCGGGTCATCGTCCATGAGGTGCCAGGTACTACCCGCGATGCCATCGATACGTTCCTCGAGTACGGTGACAGAAGGGTAGTCCTGATCGATACGGCCGGCATCCGTCGCAGGGGGCGGGTGGAAGCGGGGATCGAGAAATATAGTGTGCTGCGCGCCCTGCGAGCGATAAATAGGGCCGATATCGCTGCGCTAGTTATCGATGCTGTCGAGGGGATAGCGGCACAGGATACGCATATCGCCGGTTATATTCAACAGGCGGCTAAGGGTATCATCCTAATCGTTAATAAATGGGATCTGGTGAAGAAGACCAGCCATACGGAGAAGGAGTTCACGAGGGCGATCAGAGAGGAATTAAAGTTTTTGCCTTATGCACCGATCCTCTTCACCTCGGCCAAGACGAAGCAAGGAGTCCCAAAGATTTTGCCGGCTGCATTGCAGATCAAGGGGGAGCGACAGAAACGCATTCCTACTGGACTGATTAACAGTGTGATCGGCGAAGCGGTATTAGCCCATAGTCCCCCCTCAGTCCGAGGGCATCGTTTAAAAATCCTCTATGTCAGCCAGATCGGTGTCGAGCCACCCACCTTTGCCTTCGTCGTCAATGATCCCAAGCTACTCCATTTCTCTTATCAGCGTTATCTGGAAAACAAGCTGCGGGAGGACCTTGGATTTGAGGGGACACCCTTACGCTTATTCTTCCGTGCTCGAAGGGAAGGGAGCAGACAGGCTTGAAGGGGATAACCATCATCGGCACCGGTACCTGGGGCACGACCCTAGCCATCTTCTTGGCTAGGAAGGGGTTGCCTGTCCAGCTTTGGTGCCGTACAGCGGAAGAGGCGACCATTCTGGAGAAGGAAGGCGAAAATAAGACCTTCCTGCCCAGTGTCATGTTCCCGGAAGGGTTAAGGGTGACTGCCTCACTGGACGATGCCTGTAGCGATTGCTGGTTCCTTCTTTTGATCGTCCCTGCCCAAACGATGCGAGCTAACGTCAGGCGTCTGCGCGATCGTCTGAATAGTAGTACGCTTATCCTCAGTGGAGCGAAGGGGCTGGAGTATGATACAGGCATGCGCATGACCGAGGTGATCACCAGCGAGTTGCCAGCGCAATTTCAGGGACGCATTGCCGCTCTTTCTGGTCCCAACCTGGCTCGCGAGATAGCCATGGGACTACCGGCCACGACAGTCGTCGCCTGTCACGATCAGGGCGTTGCCGACTGTATGCAGAGTGTACTGATGGATCCCCTTTTGCGAGTGTACACGAACACTGACGTCATTGGTGTGGAGCTCGGTGGTGCGCTGAAGAATATTATCGCCCTGGGGGCAGGCATTTGCGATGGCTTTGGCTATGGTGACAATGCCAAAGCGGCCTTTATAACACGTGGCTTAGCTGAGATAAGCAGGTTGGGGATTGCCGCTGGGGCAAATCCATTGACCTTTGCCGGCCTGACCGGACTGGGCGACTTGGTCTGTACCTGTGCCAGCCCCTATAGTCGTAATCGCTACGTTGGGCAAGAGCTAGCCAAAGGACGGAAAATCTCTGACATCTTGTCCTCGATGAGAATGGTAGCTGAGGGCGTTCAGACGACGGTTGCTGCCCGGCGCCTGTCCCAGCGTTATGGGGTGGAGATGCCTATAACAGAGCTCACCTATCAGGTTCTTTTTGAGGGGAAGGACCCCCGAAAGGCAGTTGGCGAGCTTATGGGACGCGGACCAAAACAGGAGCTTTACGGCCTTGAATCTAGCTGAAGGGTTTGGCGAAGAAACAGGAACTTCCCCACATTGCTTCCCTTTTAGCATGTCATGCGGACGACGGCCAGCAGGCTGATCTAGAGACGTAATCCTGGGACGATGGTGAAGATAGGTACATTCAGTAGGATAGCGGCCAGAATGGTGGCTGTGATCAAAATGAATAGGGCTAGGAAGAATGCCAGCCAGGCCAGGATAAGTCCACAACCAAGCTTAAAACCATCGCCTACAGTCAAACGAACGCGGTGTTCCCCTTCAGTAAAGGTAATCTGAGGTTCAGTTTCAGGCACACTCATTGGTTATCATACTCCTGAGTTGTTGAAGGAATCGCTTAGGGATATTCTACCGAGGGCTATAATTGTGATTATAACACGGTTGAGCTGTTAAACCAACCACTGATCCGAGACCCCTAAGTATACAAGGATACTGCGATGCAAAAAAGGGCTGATCTGCTGATCTCCAACGGACTCATCGTCGTGATGGATCCCCAGATGGCGACGTATTATCCTGGATCTATTGCTGTCGACGGAGGTCTCATTGTGGCCGCAGGATCGAGTGAGATCATCGACCCACAGTACCTAGCCGATACCAAAATAGATGCCACAGGCAAGATCGTGATGCCGGGACTGATCAGCTGCCACACGCATGCGGCTTTAAGCGTGCTCAGAGGAATGGCTGATGATACCCCATTGCAGCCACGTTTGCAGATCATCATCTGGCCGATCCTCGCTCAGATGACTGAGTCCGAGAGCTACGCGGCGGCTCGCCTTGGTTGCCTGGAGATGCTCCGCGCCGGAATAACCACCTTTCTCGACATGTGGAACTTCATCGGAGCCACCGTCGCCGCCGTTGAGGAGGCCGGGCTACGAGCCTGTCTATCACCTTACATCATGGGTTTGGGGGATATGGGGAGGGGTGACCGGGAACTCGCGCAGAACGTTCGCGATTGGAGACTCTACCACGGTCGCGCCAATGGGCGTATCAGCATCTGGTTTGGGCCACACACACCCTACACCTGCTCAGAGCACCTCCTCCGTCAGGTTCAGGAGTTGGCTACTTCTTGCGGAGTGGGTGTGCACATCCATGTGGCGGAGACCAGAGAAGAGCATTGGCAATCAATGCAGAGGCATGGGGTCTCGCCGATAACTTATCTGGATAGGATAGGTTTCCTTCGCCCGAATGTGCTCGCTGCCCACATGGTGCAGTTATCTGCTGAGGATATAGCCATCGTCAAGGAGCGAGGGGTAAGCGTCGCCCACAATCCGACAAGCAATATGAAGCTGGGCAGTGGTATCGCCCCAGTGCCACAGATGCTGGAGTGTGGTATCGCCGTTGGGCTTGGCCCAGATGGCGCCTCGGCCAATAATGTGTTGGATCTCTTTCAAGAGATGAAGATGACAGCCCTGTTGCATAAGGTTGATCGCTATGATCCAACTGTGCTCCCTGCTGAGCAAATTCTGGCTATGGGCACGCGCATAGGGGCCCAGGCCCTTGGCCTAGAGAAACATATTGGTACGCTGGAAGTCGGAAAGAAGGCTGATATCATCATCATCGATACATGTAAGGCACACTTGGTCCCGCTTCATCCCCGTTTGCCTCAGCAGATTTTCTCCCACCTGGTTTACGCCACCTCCGCTCAGGATGTGGAGACAGTGATCGTGGATGGCCGCATTCTCCTTTTCCAGGGAAGGGTCATGTCAATGGATGAAGAGAGGGTGCTCAAAGAGGGGCAGGAGACAGCAGAGCGTCTTCTAAAAAGGATTGGTCTATTGTAGTTCCCCGAATTTATCAATAGACAGAGACCGGCCTCCTTCTCAATCATCTCCTCAACCCGCCGCTTCGCCTCAGTGTCATTGATGGCCGAAATGAATTTCCTCAGGGTCAGACTTCTATGCCTCGGCACTGGCATCCTCCAAAACTTTGCTGAGGAGCTTGCCGATGTACCGAGAGTCCTCGGAGAAAAGGATGTTGTGCTCCTCAAATTCCTCTCGTGAGTGCTGTCCCGTTCCGAAGGTCCTTCTCGTCTCTTCATAGGAGCCGGGGGCAAGAATGAAGGATGCTAGATGCACTTGCCATTGGGCACACTGCTGTTGTAGCGTTGGCTCCAGAACCTTTAGGCTTTTGTGCAACGTCACCTTCGGGTCATTGAAGCCGCCTCGGGCCATGCGCAGGCCATGAGGATCAATGAAAGTAACCCGCTGCTGCTGGTCCTGAATCAGCCACAAAATGAAGTCGGGATAGAATGCCTCACCCTCGCCTGCTTCAAAGAAGCCAATGCCCCTGCTACGGGTAAGGTTCCTTAGTAAGAAGATCTCTTTGTCTTCAAACTCTGCCCTTTGCGATTGCAGGTAGGTGCGCAAATCATGGACAAACCTGGCCTCCCCTTCGTTCAGGGCCGGAGGGGTTGCCTCCATGCGTTCCTGCTTGTCGGTGACTAACAAGGGCTGATAGAGATGGCGGTCAAAGTGAATGTTGGGGAAACGTGCGACATCCTTCTTGTAAATCTCGTCGGCACGGCTGACTAGTTCGCGCACCTGCTCCAAGAAAGCTCTATCGGCAGTCTTCACCCGAAGCGTATAGGCGCCGAATTTAAGGTTCGGGTCATCGGGCATCAGCGCCGCCAGTCTCATGTTCTCTTGTTCCCATGCTCGACGCCTCCGGTCATAGAACGCAGACACGTATTTCCGCAGAACAGCAATGGCACTATCCTCCGCCCGGCGGACTTCTTGGTAACCGGACGGTGGCAGTTGCCCGTCAGGACAAAGGACTTCATAGTTGCCTTTCTGAAGGATCTCCCGCAGGCTCGCTTCTCCAAAACTCAGGTTATGAAAACCCTTCAACCTCTTGAACGCCAGCAGGTCAAAGTAAATCCGCTGCCAGTCGAAGAGCGGCGCACATTGGCGCAGCAACGATGCCCTATCCTCCCCACCCACCTTCTCCATTGCCTCTGTTTCGCTCGCCCCCGACCTGGCCAGCTCCAAACGTGGCCGCAAGTCCAGGACTACCTGGATACTATCGTCCAACGCCAGCACTATGCCCTTTTTATCTTCAAATCGCTCCCCTTCAGGTAGCCGCAACACCTGCAGACCAGGCTTCAAGAAGTCCTCTTGAATCTGGATGGGCAAGTGGATTTCTTCAAATTCGGTCTCAATGCCCTCCTGCTTCAGATACTCCCGGAACTGGGCCATGTAGTTGGCCCGAACGCCAAAGACATTGAGGGTTTCCAGGAGGCGGATATTCGGCGCCGCACCATCTGGCTCGATAGCGCTACTTCGTTTGAGTGATAACGCCTTGCCCCACAGCCGCACGCCGCGCCCAAACAGTTGAATAATTTGTGCCCCTTCGCCCTTGCCTATGTTCATCAGCCCCATGCTGGAGACACGAAAGCTGTCCCAGCCTTCCATAAATTTGCGGGAACCGATGAGCACATTGACTGGCGAGTTGGCTTCGTTGATGCGAGTGAACAGGGAGCCAGTGATGTTCTCCTCCTCCCGCACGATGCTTCTGGCCTCGAGCAGCTTCATCAACCCAGCCACATCGCCAATATTTATGACGCCGAAGTAGGGGCTATCTGCGCCCGCCCGCAGCCCAATCTCACCTGCCGCCGCCTTCAGTTCTACTGCCCGCACGCTTTCGCCCGTCTGGGCCCAGAGTATCCGCCCCACCACGCCTTCATAGATGTCCTCAGCGCTCAAACCTTTCTCTTTCAAGTAGGGGAACTGGCCGATGAAGATGTCCTCGTCTCGGCGGTTCTTCAGCCCCGTTTCGCCCCGGAGCGCCTTGGCTATCCGCCTTGTCCACTCACTCCGGTGACGCAGAAAGCCGTCGAAGAAAGCCACGATCTGCTCCACATCGGTCAGGCTCTCCTTATCCTCTTGGGACTTGCCACCAGTGACGGTGTGGCCCACGAAGACCCAGAGCGGCTTCTCCAGGTTGTAGGGGCGAAAACTCTCCCGGTGCTCCTCGTAGAGCAGATATTGCTCGTAAAAGGACAGAAGGTTGCCCAGCAGCATCCAGTCGTTAAAGGTGTCAGTCTCGTCCTTCAGGTTGGTGATCCAGTAGTCCTTACCATATCCATCGTGGTAAAAGTGGGGGTAGGAGTAGTCGAACAGGATTGCTTTGGAATACTCTTCCAGCAGTGCCGGCCGTTTATCCCTGCCGGCGCCGTTGACAATTTGACCGAAGGTGGCGCTGTATTCAAAGGTGAAGCCACGCTCTGCCAGACGGCGGCGTAGCTCCCGCCACACCTCGCCACTTGCCCCCCGATGCCCCTCGTCTACAAAGAGCAGGTTGTTAGGACCGAAAGCGTCCACCTCTATGCTTAAGCCGCCGCCCCGTTTGGTCTCGGTCAGCTTCGTAATCTCAATGACTGTTAGCGCCCTGCCGCCCTCAAACAAACTGCTGCCTCCCGCTTCCCCATAATGCCTGGCGGCAATGCCACTTTTCTGCAGCTCGTCCAGATGCTGCCGTGACAGCCCTTCGTTGGGGGTGACGAGCAGGACATTCTCGTGGTGTGCCTTCCCTTGGCCATAGTGCAGGTATTGCCAAAGGTTGATGTGCATGACCAGGGTCTTGCCGCTGCCGGTGGCCATCCAGAAGGCGAGCTTGCTCAGGTCAGCCTCGGTGAAGCGCTGGTAGCGGGGCGTGGCAGGGGACAGCTTGCTGTTTTCCTGGCCGATGAACTTGTTCAGCTCGGAAAGGAGAGACGCCTGGTCGCCGAACAAACGGTCCAGGTAAATCTCGGTAAAGAGGACGGCGAGATACTGGAAGTATTTGAGTTGAACCGGGGGAGTGCGGAAGCGGTTAAGCTGTTCCACATACTCCTTGATACGCAGGTCATAGGCGGCGAGCTGGTCGGGGGCAAGCTTCGACCCTTGCAGTCCCTCCAGCACACGCAAGAAGTAACTATGCCCATCTTCGGCCCAGCCCTCTTTCTGGTCCCGCAGAACTTCCCTCAAGCCACGAAAGTCCTGGCACCCGAAAAGCTGGCAGAGATAGCGGTTGAGGACCAGGCGGTCTTGTAGCAGAGGCACCTGGTTGACACCGCCTGGGGAATACCTGGCTACTTTTCCGACCTTTGTTTTAGCCATCCCGTTCATACTCCTGACGGGGCAAACATCAGCCGCTTGAACTCCGGCTCGATGGCTTCGGCGTCCTTGACGAAGCAAGCGCCATTCACCAGCAAGCGGTCCGGCTTGGCCTCGCCCAGCAGGGCAGGTAGCACCGTCTTCTCTATGTAGCGTTTGTCCTTCATCAGCGCCTTATCGTTGTCCTCAAGGCCAATTATGGAGCGCCAGACGATAGCCGTTCGTTTACCGTTCTTCTCGCCCAGGACTGCCCGGTAGGGGCGCCCGTTGTCCTGCAAGGCCCGCACCTTCTTCACCTGAATTCCCAGCAGGTAGTTGAAGGTCTCCACCAGGTCCACCGGGCGCTCCACCCCACCCGTTCCCTCCCCGTCGATGGGGAGGGTTGGGGAGGGGTCCTGCACCTTTAGCTTATAGGCGAAGGGGTCTTTGAACCTATCCAGATTGAGCAGGCAGGGGCTGCCCTGGGTCTCAAAGTCCAGCATATATTTCAGCAGGTATTCGTCGCCGAACATCTCCAGCGCCTGTTGCCCCTCCGACGCTCGGGGCAGCTCCAGGTTGTTCAACGCGTCCTCGTATTGCTCAAGGTACTGGTATTTGAAGAAGCCACCTCTTTGTGAAGAGTGGATGACTTTCTTCATCCGTTCCAATGGCTTGTTTTCAAAGAACTCGCCGAAGTCAACCCCTATCCATCTCCTACACGCTTTGTGAGCGCCAGCGCACGCGGTGCCAGAACCCACAAAGAAATCCAAAACAATTTCACCCTGTTTAGAGGATACCTTGACAATGCGGTCAAGGAGCTTTTCAGGCTTCTGGGTATCAAAGTCCAGACGTTCCTCTTTGGGACTATGCATCATATCTGGTATGTCAAACCAGACGTCTCCCACTAATTTCTCATCAATGACATACTCGCCTTCTTGTCGCAGGAAATACTTAATCCGGATATTGCCCTCTTCGGTCTCATATACACGCCCTTCCGCCCTTAGTCTGGTTATACTCTCATCTGTATAGTCCCCCCGTGGAGCAGTCTTGAACCATCTGCCCTCTTCGTCTTGCTTAAAACCTTGCTTACGTGCTTCAGAGAGAGGGATCCGTAATTCAACATAGTCCTTCTCCACCTTTCCAGCCTCGCTTTTGCTGTAAAGAAATACAAAATCGTAGTTCCTTGGGAATTGACCAGAGATAGCCTTCGCACCTCTGCCGCCGTAGTGCCAAACAACCAAGTTTCGCCAATTCTCTCCCCCAAACGCTATATCCATCACATGTTTCAACCTTTCAAACTCGTTGTCGTCAATGCTTACAAAGATTACCCCGTCCTCCCGCAGTGCCTCTCTTCCCACCACCAGCCTATCCGTCATCATGCTTAGCCACGAGGAGTGCTGATAGCGATCCTTATAGATGAACTCATCGCTCCCAGTGTTATAAGGCGGGTCGATGTAGATGCACTTCACCTTCTCCCGGTACTTCTCCAGAAGCAGGTTGAGGGCCTGCCAGTTCTCGCTCTTGATGAGCAGGCCGTCCAGGGCTTCGTCCAGGTCCTCAAAGTGGGCCAGGAGGCGCCACTTGAAGCCCTCGGGGAAGTGGCGGGTGTCTACCACCAGGGTGGGGTGGGCTTTGAGAAAGCTCTTGTTCAGGCCTGTGTTCATGAGGGGCTGAGCCTTCAGAAGGTCATCCAAAGCATAGAGTTGCCGCCACTCAGCGAGCTGCGCCTCATTGGCCAGCACCTCGTCCCATAGCTCCTCGGGCACCCGGTCCAGGGTGAGGCAATACTCGGTGCGGACGACGAACTTCTTTTTCTCAAAGAGCTTCTTCTGGAAGTCCTCCACCTGGGCCAGGAAGTCAATGATGGCCTCAGCCACCTGGCGCACTACCCGCCCCCGCTGGACATGTTCCCTCAGGTCTTCTTCTCCACCAGCAATGAGCTCGTCCAGGAGGAGCACCTCGTTCTTGATGAAGAAGTCCACCTCCCGGCGCAGGAAGCCCCGCAGGTCTTTGTGGATGAAGAAGTCGGCGGTGTTTTTGCGGGTGAAATGGTCGAGCTGCCACCTGAGAGCGGATTTCTCCTTGTCGTTCCTCTTTTCGGTACGTGCCAGCACCGTTTTCAATGCGGCTTCCGTAACTTGGGTGAGGATGGCCTGCTCCGCCGCCTCGTTCAGGCTATCCTGGGGCTTTTGCTGCTCCGTCTTGCCGTGCTGTTTCTCTTCAGATTCTGTGAGGGGGCGGTATTCAAAGGCGATTGCCAGTGCCTTCTCCTGCTCATTCCAACTCACTGGCGTTTCATGGGCGAGCACGAAGTAGCGTTTCTTGCCGGCGTTGCCGTTCTGCTCTGGAGCCAGGTTCCGCAGCTCAAAGGCGACAGTGTAATCGCCCACCTTGAAGCGATAAGCCTTGAACCGCTCACCCGTTTTGACGTAATACTGGTCGCGGTTTGCCCAGTAGAGCACCACCTCTTCACCGCTATAGGGGATGGCATAGGTTTCGTGGCGCCCGTAGCGGCGCTTGGAGATGAAGTCCCCATCCTCGTAGTAGCGGGAGAAGAAGGTATAAAGGTCGTTGTAGGCGCGGGCCTTAAGCTCGTCGGCAACTTGATACTGGGCGCGCTTTTCGAACAATTGCAGGTATTGTTGGCCCAGCCTTGTTTTGTGGTAATTGCGTAGTTGGCCACTTTCGTCTATCGCTTGCTCGCCCAGCGTCCCTATGATCTCCTGTCGTTTCTGTTCTAACTCTTGCTCTACTATAGCCTTGTCCGCCGCTGCATAGTGGGCGAATGCCTCGTCCACGATTTGAGGCAGGCGACTTTGAATGAAAGCCTCCACCTGCCCCCGCTTGTAATTGAGAATACGGTAGATGCCAAAATCCAGGTCAGCACAGTCGAACTGGAAAAGGGTGCGGAGCAGGTCCTGGAACTTGCTCAAACTGTCTTGATTCATACTTGTCGCCTCCCCGACGCGTTATTGGCCCCCTTCTTCTCACCTCACAGCCGACCTTTCCTTGTCCTGCCTTGAGGATGTCGGAGAAGACACGGACTTATTGATGCGCCTTGGATTACGAAATGGATACCTTCTCATGGTTTTCCTCCCTTCCTTATCCTCCAGTCTATCCATTCATCAGGGTTTGGCTCATAGGCTGTGATAACGGGGTGAGATTGAACCTTTCGATGACAGTAGTATATCATACTGAATAAACCAAACACAGGCAGCGGAGATATTCACACACTTAGTGAGGTAGAACGGCTGGGGGTGAAGAGATGAATGTAGTCGTAGAACCGCAGAGAGAGGTACCGGTGGTGCAGAGGGTGGATGTTGTTGTGGCTGGCGGTGGACCGGCCGGATTCGCTGCGGCCCTAGCAGCAGCACGCAATGGGGCGACTGTGCTTCTGGTGGAGCGTTATGGTTTCCTGGGAGGTATGAGCAGCGCTGGTTACGTTATCCTGCTCCCCCTGTGGTTATTAGGGCCCTTTGGGTCCGAAGGCAGATCCTTGCTCGGGGGTATTGCGCAGGAGATTGTTGAAGTGCTGGAGGAGATGGGCGGTTCCGTCAAACCGGGTGAGGCTTACACCTTACTTAAGCAGGGAAGACCGCTGTTGCCCTATCAGCCGGCCTGGATACCCCACGACTTTGAGATGATGAAGATGGCCATGCTTCGAATGTTGCGGCGCGCTGGGGTCAGGTTGCGCCTGCATTCTCTCGCTGTAGGGGCAGTGAAGGATGGTCAGCACGTCACTGGGGTCATCGTTGAAAGCAAATCAGGGCGGGAAGCCATTCTGGCTGATGTAACCATAGATGCTACCGGAGATGGGGATATCGCCTTTGCCGCTGGCGCCTCCTGCGAGCAGACGAAAGGAGGGGAGGTTCTGCCAGTGACCCTGCCCTTCTACCTCGGCAACGTGGATATCGACCGGGTGCAGAAGTACCTTAAGCAGGATAGTGGACTGAAGCGTGTTCTCAAGGAGAAAGGGAGGGCTCATTTCAGCGCCTATTCCGAACTCGCTTTTCAGCTGACGCAAGTCCTTCAGGGCCGGTCTATAGACAGCGAAGCTGAGTTATCCCTCACCCTGTCACTTCAATTGATACATCCCCCCGCGGCGTATCCGCCCCGCTATGACCAGCTATTACGCTATTCTGAGCTCGGTGTCTGGGGAGCCCATAGTTTCGGCCGCGATATTACCGATGTACAAGACCTGACTGAGGCGGAGATGGAGACTAGAGAGAGGGCTATGGCTATAGCCGACTTCTTGCGTAAATATGTACCTGGATTCGAGAGGGCCTATTTGGCCACGACAGCCACCCAGATTGGCACGCGCGAATCGCGCCGTATCCTGGGCGATTACCTGCTTACAGCCGCAGACGTCCAGCAGGGACGGAGGTTCTCCGATGTTATCGCTCGTAGTCAAAAAGGGGAGTGGGATCCAGCTGAGAACGAGAAGAATCCGGCCTTTGACATTCCCTACCGCTGTTTGTTGCCCAGGGGCCTCGAGGGGATTCTTGTTGCCGGTCGCTGCATCTCGATGGATCACCAGGCAGCGACCTTCCTTTCACCACGTGATATCAGCACGTGCATGGCTACTGGTGAAGCGGCCGGAACGGCCGCTGCTTCGGCTGTGCAAAACAAGGTCAAGCCCCGAGCGCTATCTATAGCCATACTTCGGAGCAGGTTACAGAAACAAGGAGTGAATTTAGGGGGCAACAGCGAGACGTGATTACGCTGGCCTTAGATGCAGGCCTTGCAAAACCCTCTCTGGTTTGAGGGGCAGCTCATCAAACCAGAGGCCAGTGGCATCGTATACGGCCGACACGATGGCCGGGGCGAGGGGCAAGGTTGTCATCTCGCCCACCCCCTTGGCCCCAAAAGGTCCATAGGGATCGGGCACCTCGATGATGAGTGGCCTTAGCTCCTTGGGTACATCCGCCGCAGTGGGAATAAGGTACTCGTGCAGGTCCACCGTCTTAGCCACACCTTGTTCGATAACGTATTCTTCTAAGAGGGCATATCCCTGGGCCATCAAAACCCCACCCTCGATTTGCCCCTCAACGGATAGCGGATTGATGGCTCGTCCCACATCGTGGGCGGCTACTACCCGTGTTAATTCGATCACCCCGGTCTCGGTATCTACCTCAACCTCCACAATATGTGTGCCATAGCCTAGACTGAAATGGGCTACCCCCTTGAGGAGTCCGCCTTCAGTTGGATTGGTTGGTGGCGCCTGGTAATCGCCTCGGCAGATGATTGGCGGTTCTCCTGGAGCAGGTCTCTCTCCCCGCTCCATTATCCTCTGCCGGGCCTCGTTGGTAGCCAGGCGTACAGCGTTGCCCAACATAAAGGTTAGACGTGAGGCTGAACCGCTTCCAGCGTCAAGAACCTCTGCTGTATCACCATAGATCACCTCTACTTCCTCCGGATTGACTCCCAGCTCAGCTGCGGCAATCTGACGCAAGATGGTCGTCACCCCCTGTCCAGCCTCGATGGCCCCGGCCTTCACGGCTATGTGCTCCCCATACACCTCTAGCACTACTGAGGCTCTATCCCCATAACCAAAGCTATAACCAACGTTCTTATATCCACAGGCCACGCCTATGCCGCGTACCTTCCCTGGAGCAGATGGTTTCCTTTTTTTGGGCCAGGCGGCCATTTCGGCCGCCCGCAGGATTGTCTCTTCGACGCCTACCCCCTCTCCCAAGACCTGGCCTGTGCAGGTCATTTGCCCAGGACGCAGCACATTTTTGAGCCGAAACTCGATGGGGTCCATTCTTAGAGCAACAGCTAACTTATTCATTTGTATTTCTGAGGCGAAACAGGTTTGTGTTGCCCCAAATCCCCGCATCGCCGCCGTAGGTGTGTTGTTGGTGTAAACGGTGCACGAATCGATCTTCACGTTAGGAATATGATATGGGCCAGTGGCTACGGAGGTGGCCACACGCAGGACCTGAGGACTGGTCATGGCATAAGCGCCTGCATCGGAGACAATCTCTGCCTCTAAGGCGACCAATCGTCCATCTCTCCTCGCTCCCGTTCGATAGTGCATCTGGAAGGGGTGACGTTTTGTGTGGGCAATGAAGGACTCCTCCCGACTGTAAGCCAGCTTCACCGGTTGTCCCGTCTTAAGGGCGAGCAAGGCCAGGGGACATTGGACAGTCATGTCTTCACGGCCGCCAAAAGCTCCACCAACGGTCGGTTGTATTAGGCGTACGCGCTCCTCCGGCAGTCCAAGGGCGTAGGCGATCTGCTTAAGATCTCTATGGGGATGCTGTGTGGCCACACAAACTACTACCCTTCCTTCCTCATCCAAATATGCCAGTCCAGACTCCGTCTGTAAGTAGGCGTGTTCCACGAACTGCGTTCGGTAAACCCCTTCCACTATCGCCTCAGCCTCGGCGAAACCGAGGTCTGCCTCTCCCAGGCGCACCGTATTGGCGCTCAACAGATTACCCTTTTCATGTACCAAGGGTACACCCGGCTGTAGCGCCTCCTTCGGATCGAATATCCCTGGCAGGGGTTCGTATTCCACCTCAATGAGGCGAATGGCCTCCTCGGCCAATTCCTCCGTTTCAGCCACTACCAGTGCGACCGCATCTCCCATATGGCGTACCTTATCCCTGGCCAGCACTGGTTGGTCCGGCAGGTAACGCCCATAAACGTTTGGCCCCTCGATGTCTGCTGCGGTGAGCACAGCCACTACTCCCGGAAGCTGACGAGCTCGTTCGGTGTCAATACGGAGAATCCTGGCGTGGGGGCGCAGGCTGCGTAAGGCCCGGCCATAAAGCATACCCTTCATCCGCAAATCGGCCGGATACTTAGCCTGCCCCAGCACCTTCCCCAGGGCATCTACCCGCACCATCCGTTGTCCTATAACATTTACCGAGGACAAATCCTTCATCTTTTAGGTCCTAAGTAGTCAGAAATCTGGCCGGCACCATATGTCTGGTCAACTGTAGCTCCTTGGCCTTCATTCCCATAGCCGAACCCAGCAGCTGAGGCAGGTGTAAGATGGGCAGCTCCAACCTGGCCCCAATCTCCTTTTCTATTTCCCTTTGGTAGCCATCGAGCACTGTGTGGCAAAGAGGGCAGGGCGTAACCAGACAATCTGCCCCTTTGTCCTTAGCCTCTCTCAAATGACGGCCACTCATCCGCAGGGCCATTTTCTCGCTCACTAACAGTGAGTGGAAACCACAGCACGAACCCTTGCTGCTATAATCCACTGGCGTCCCGCCCACAAGCTCGATGAGAATATCCAGCGAGTGAGGATGATAAGGGTCATCGCGATAGCCGTGCACCTCGCCCGGACGAAGGAGGTGACAACCATAGAAGGGCGCTACACGTAAGCCTTTTAGGGGGCTTGTTATCTGGTCACGCAAGAGTTGCAGCCTGATTTCATCGAGCAAACCCCAAAGCAGGTGTTTAACTTCGACCGTACCTCGATAGCGTAGGTCGACTTTGGCCAGGAGGTTGTTTATCTGCTCCAATAGAGAACGATCCTCCTTGAGCCTCTTGTTGTCCCCAGCCAGCTTCAACTGGCACGTGCTACAGACAGTTATGATATTGAGCCCCTGCGCCTCGGCCAACGCCAAGGTCCGGGCATTTAGAGCCAGAGACAGCTCGGCATTCTCTATGGACAACCCCCCACCCTCCCGTGTGCCACAACAGGCGGCTTCTCGTAGTGTCTCCAATTCCAACCCAAGCCGAGCAGCCACCGTCTTGGTGGAAACGTCTAGCTCTACGGCACTATTCAACGCTGAGCAGCCGGGGTAGTAAGCATATCTCATTTCTTCCCCCTTCCTTTTTCAGCGGTTGTGAGCCGATAGATTTGACGTACCTGCTCAATGCCAGGTATTGCCCCCGTTCCCAGGAAGGCACTCAGCACTTTGCCTGGTGAGACCCTTCCTCGTAAGCTCATACGGATGGCCAGGGGGATTTGGGTGATAGTGCTGAAGCCCTTAATGCGCAGGAAGAGGGTAGTAGGGCTAATTAGCCCCGTCTCTTTTACTAGAGCCGCCAGTGCTTCGGTTTGTTTGGCGGCCTCTCCCAGGCGATGTTTGGCACAAATCCGCCGTAACCCATCGATAGCCTCTTCCAGGATGTTGATCTTGTTCGGGCAAGCTTCAGTACAGGCGTAGCACGACACACAGTCGCGCAAGAGCCCTTCTTTGGTGGCCGAAGCCGCTCGGTCGGCTTCGTCACGTGGATCCAGGGCGTATTTGGCTAGCTGCACGAGCGGAGCCGGGCCGATGAACCCCCCTCCCTCGTCCCTCATGGCATAGGAAGGGCATTCAGACACACAGATGAGACATTCGATACAGTCCATCATATTATAGGCGCTCAACATCTCCTCGTGCGTTAATGGCTCAGGGAATCCTGCATAGGGTCTGCGGCGTTGCAGAAATGGCTGTAGGCGTTGCAGATCCGCATCGTAGACGTCCCTATCTATGACCAGGTCGCGAATGATGGGGAAGCCGTGCAGAGGCTCAATGGTCATCTCTTTCTGAGCCGGCTCCCAGCAGGTTAATATGGCTCGGCCATTGACGGTAGTGGCACACATGCCACACTTCTTGACGCCACAGAACCAGCGGTAGGCGAGGCTGTGCCCCATCTCCTCTGTGATATAGTCAAGGATATCAAGGACGCGCATATCCTGGGTATAGGGTACCTGATATGTTTCGTAGTGCGGTTCTTCATCCCGCGTGGGATCGTACTTAAAGACTCTGGCTGTGAGCAGCTCTCCCTCGTTCATCTATCCTCCCTAATAGTCCAGGGCGAAGAAATCGGCCTGTCTCTCTTTCGGTTTAGTGTAGGGCAGGTCCACCGGCTTCGTCTCGATCTTTAAGCGACCATCCTCCTGGTGTCCCAGCACGTGGCATAACCAGTGCTCATTGTCTGTGATCGGATAATCTTCGCGGTAGAAAGCACCTCGGCTCTCTTTTCGATGGAGCGAGAAACACATCTGCAACTCACAGGCCTCAAGCATGTCTGCTACATCCAGAGCATCCACCCAGTCGTAGTTGAAGCGTCGTGTATCAGAGCCTAAGCGCATTTTGGGGACGACCTCGGTTCGGACGCGTTGAAGCTGCCTGAGCCCTTCGTTCAAGGTTGCCTCGCTCTTGACGTAGCCCATATACTTCCACATTGTCTCCCTAATCTGTCTCTTCACCTGGGCCGGTAGATAGCCCTCCCGTGGCTCAGTACGCAGCTGGCCGAAGACGCGGGCCTCTTCGACCTGGACCTGTTTGCTGTTCATCTCTGGCGATGGGAGGCAATGGGCGCGTTCGCCAGCGTATCGAGCGGCAACCCTGCCATCATACATCACATTGGGTAATCCACCCGTGACCAAGGCCCCGACCGATCCGGCGATGAAAAGTCCGGGGACACCGCTCTCCATTGTTTGACCATTGACCCGGATGCCCCCCACGTTCATATGATAGGTTAGTCCACACTCGATCATATCCCTGGTCACGTCATAGCCTAGCTTCTTATAAAATTGACTTTGGTAAATGAACTTCTCTATCACTTTGGGGTCGATATGCCGGTAACTGGTGTAGTAACCGCCATCCCATCTGGCTTTACCCCGCTGCACTTCTTTATAGAGGTGCTTGAGCTGCATATAATACGGTGCGGCGTTGTCGGGGTACATGTTTCCCGAGAAGAAGAACTCTCCATCAGTATTATGCAGATGAGCGCGCTCTGCTGTAGCCGGCAGGGGGTTGGGGTAGAGATGTAGTCTCATCCAGGCGCGCGGTCGGGCGATATCTGACACGTGGTACCATTGCATCTCCAGGTTCTGGAGGGTGGCTCCTACCCGATAGGCCATAACCCAACCGCTGGCCGAACCATCTCGTGTACCGGTAGAACGTAGGGAGAGATAGTTGGAGTGTCCGCTGGCCAGGATGGTAGCCTTAGCGCGAATGATGAGGAGTTCGCCGTTTCGATAATCCAGAGCGGTAGCTCCAACCACGGTCCCATCATTGGTCAAAAGGGAGGTAGCCGTGGTCTCCTCCAGGACCTTGATGCCCTTACGCAGGACCTCCTTACGCAGGATATCCATTATAACCGTACCCGAAGTGCCCATCTTGGGAGCCCAGGTCTGTAGCCCTTTGGGCAGGTTCTTGATCAAAGTCCCATCCGGCATGCGCCGCACGTATAGTCCGCGCTCCTCCAACCAGGGGAAAAACTCTCGTATATTGTATAAAGTGGCCTGTTTCAGGTACTCCTGATCACCGAGGTAATGGGTGTATTTGGCCAGGAAATCCATCTGTCGATGGATCTGTTCCTCGGTTCCCGCCTGGGGACTCTCATCTGGCGTGGCCAGAAGGTTGGTGGCGAAGATCGAGCAACCGCTTCGTCCGAGGAAGCCCTTGACGACCATCAACACCTTTAAGCCTTGCTCATGTAGCTCTAGGGCCGCCTTGGTCCCAGCTGCGCCGCCCCCGATGATTAAAACGTCCGCATCAAGCATTTTGGTCATAGGGTCTCGTGCTCCTCTACAAAGAGTCTTAGATGGAGACACGCCAGGTTGGGCCCGGCGCTATTGGACACAACAAACCTGTAGGCTGCAAAGATCGTGGTCCCCTGGGGACACAAGCGCTGTCTTGGGATACCCCTGGTCAAAGGCTTGACCAGGGGTATCCGGTCGTAGCTCCTGGACGGTGAGGTGTGTGCCTTTCTCCCTCTATGTGACTTAGGGGTTAAGGGGCAATGGCTACCGTAAGCGCATTAGACCTGCCACTTCGGTAGGACTTCCGTATTCCACTTCTCCGTCCACATCGGGCGCCTTTCGGCCCAGATCTTCGAGTCGAAGACACGTCCTAGCTTGGTTAGGTTGTCGCCATAGCTGATCTTGTTTGCCACCGCCGGGTCTACCTTGGCATTCTTGTTTGATGGCCCGATGAAATAGTCTTTGGCTATGGCCGCCTGTCCCTCTGGATCGAGCATGGCGTTGATGTACGCCTCGGCCAGCTCCTTGTTCTTACTACCATTAACCACGCTCAGGGTTTCCACGGCCACAAACCCCTTCTCCTTGGGTAGGACGAATTCGACAGGATAGCCTTGCACCTGCATAATCCTTACATAGTAGTCGAACTCGGTGGCCAGCCAGGTATCGCCCGTCTTCAACAGGGGTGCCCAATCCGTCCAGAATACGGTCAGCTTATTTGGTCTAAGCTCGGCCAGTTTCTTGAACCCTGGCTCGATGTTGTCCACGCTGCCCCCGGCCAGCTCGGCCGCTGTGATCAGAAAGGCGGGCGCGTTGCTATGAGCTGGGGCTGGGGCGGAGAATCTTTTCTTGAACTCCTCCCGCCAGCAGTCATTCCAGCTAGTGGGAGGATTCTTCACCTTCTCGGTGTGGTAGGCTAAGGCATAGGTGATCACACTATAGGTCACCCCATATTCCCCCGTGGTATTCATCCAGTCATAAACTTCCTTCCAGCGAGGGATATTCTTCGCCTCCAGCTTGGCGAACAGGTTCTCTTTTAAGCCAGCGTGAACGGCCTCATCAGTGGAGAAGAATACGTCAACGGTAGGGCTCGCCTTCTGGGCCAGCAACTTATTGTAGCGGGCTCCTTGTCCACCAATATCCAGCGTGACCGTACAGTTGGACTCCTTCTCGAACTTGGGGATGACGTATTTCTTCAGGCTCTCTTCGGTCATGCCACCCCAGGTGGAGACAACCAGGTTTCGTTTCTCTCGCACGATCACTGTTGGTGTGGGTGTAGGGGCAGGCTTGGGTGTGGGTGTGGGGGTGGCTGCTGCTACCGGAGGCTTCGTTGGGGTAGGCGTCGGAGCGGCCGCCGGAGCGCACCCAGCTGCTGCTAAACCCAGGCCGGCTGCAGCGAAGGCGCTGAGCTTCAGAAAGGACCTTCGTGATGTCTCCTTCTCCAGCCAAGAGGATTTCTCAGAACTTTCCTCGGGATGGTCTTGCCGTTTGCGTTTTGCCATCGTTTGCCTCCTTTATTTTGGGCCAATTTTGAGCCGGGATAGACCCCCGGCCAGATGTCACCTGCGGAACGCGCATGTGCTCTTTAGCGGTATATTCTTTGCCTGATCACCTCCCTCCGCTTACTCCTTGATGACGATACAGTCGCCTGGCTGCCAGGTCAATTTGACATCATCCCCTATCCTGAAGAGGGGTGTGCCCACCTCGTTGCCGGTGATAACGGCCATTTTCTGTTTCCCAACGGAACAGATGTATTGGATACTTGAACCCAGGTAGGTTACAAACTCCACCTTAGCTGGGTATACGTTGCCTCCGAGGACTTCTTCTTCGGCCGGAGCGATCTTCATCCGCCCCAATCTGATCACCACCAATACCTCACTCCCAACGGGTGCCTGCGTCTCCCTATCAGCGCAGACCTGTAGCCCTGTATCGGTGATGATGATCGCCCCGTTTGCCTCCACGGCCACAACTTTGCCCCGTAGGAAGTTGGATTGACCGATGAAATTAGCGGTGAAGGTGCTCCGCGGCTTCTCATAGATCTCGATGGGCGTGCCTATTTGCTCAACCCGTCCACAATTCATCAGCACTAAACGGTCAGACAAGGTCAAGGCTTCTTCCTGGTCATGGGTGACGAAGATCGTGGTGATGCCGATGCGTTTCTGGATCTGCCGTAATTCGATGCGCATCTCCTCCCGCAGCTTGGCGTCCAGATTGCTCAGTGGCTCATCAAGGAGCAAGACGGATGGCTCGATGGCTATGGCCCGAGCCAGGGCCACCCGCTGTTGCTGTCCACCGCTCAGCTGGCGGGGATAGCGCCGGCCGAGCCCTTCCATGCGCACCAGCTTGAGAGCGTTCTGTACCCGCTCGGTTATCTCTCGTCCCCGCCTACCCCGCATGCGCAGACCGAAGGCGATGTTATCGAATACAGTCATATGGGGGAAGAGGGCATAGTTTTGGAAGACCATGCCGATATTACGTTTGTAGGGTGGCTTGTCGGTGATATTCTCCCCGCTCAGATAAACCTCTCCACTATCGGCTCTCTCGAAGCCAGCGATCACGCGCAGGGTGGTCGTTTTACCACAACCGCTTGGACCCAGAAGGGCCAGGAACTCTCCCTCCTGTATGACCAGGGACATGTTGTCCACGGCCTTGACTTCCTTGAAGGTCATGGTGATATTTTTCAACTCTACGGCATCCATCCTCATCCTCACTTAAACCAACAAACGGATGCGCAGCACCTTCTCGATGAAGAAGCTGGTGGCAAAAATGGCGATAACCATCAGCGCGCCGATGGCTGCCACGAATGGATCGATTCTTGACTCCATATAAGCATATATCCTTATCGGCAACGTCATGCTGACCGGCGTGGTCAAGAATAGAGATAGAGGCACATTGACGAAGGACATGATGAAGGAAAAGACAAAGCCGGCCGTCATTCCGGCCTTGGTGATGGGCAGGGTCACATACCAAAGGGTCTTCAGCCTGTTGGCTCCCAGGTTCATCGCTGCTTCTTCCCAGGCTAGGTCAAAGAGTGTCAGGCTGGTCATCATCGCTCTGATGACGTAGGGCATTACGAAGACAGCGTGGGCCAGGATGAGCCCGACGATGCTGATTGGCAGTTTGAATAGGCTGAGCATCTGGAGCATGGCTAGTCCCATGACGATCTGGGGGATGACCAATGGGGACATGAAAAAGGCGGCGAGAGCATCCTTGCCTGGGAATTGCTTGCGCACAAACTGGAAGGCTACTGGCGTTCCCAGTAGCGTAGCGATAGCGGCGGCACAGGTGGCTACAATCAGGCTCACCTTGATCGAGTCGATGAACTCCTTATGCCGTAGTATCTGAAGGTACCACCTCAGCGTGGCTGACTCAAAGGGGCTGGGGAAACTAGTGGCCGAGTTGAAGGAACCATAGATCACCACCAGGGCCGGCGCCAGCACGTAGATGTAGACAAGGATGAGGAAAGTGTAACTCAGTAGATCGGTTATCCTGGCTTGTTTCATCGGTTCGGCAA
The DNA here is from genome assembly GCA_023475225.1 of Chloroflexota bacterium. Lineage (NCBI taxonomy): Bacteria > Bacillati > Chloroflexota > Chloroflexota bacterium. Next base: position 28,678 of record JAMCVK010000037.1, on the reverse strand, counting down.
ATATCCTTTCTATCCCGATCCGCCTTTGATGGCCTGGGAAACGACCTTGTTGTAGAAGAACATAATTACTAGAGCGATGACCAGCAGGATGACTGCCGCGGTGGAGGCCATCTGCCAGTTGAAGGTGCTCAACATAAATTGGGTGATGAGGGTGGTGACCACCAGATTGGCATCACCGCCGAGATAATGGGGACTGACGAAGGCGCTCATGGAGAGTGAGAAGGCGATCAGGGTAGCCGAAAGAACACCAGGTAGGCTCAGTGGCCAGGTAATATGAATGAAGGCGCGTACATTGTTTGCCCCCAGACTGCTGGCGGCCTCGGTCAAGGCTGGATCGATGCGGATAAGGGCATTGAAGATGTTAAGAACGACGAAGGAGAGAGTGAACTGTACCAGGCTGATGACGACAGCCTTCTCTGTGCTGAGCAGTTCTAGCGGCCCTTCGAGCAAACCGATAGACATCAACATCTCATTCAAGGGGCCACCGTTGGCCAACAGGATCATCCAACCAAGGACAACTATCAGGGGACCACCGAGGATAGGGAAGCTTAGTCCCAGGATCAGGGTGCTTCCCAGATGAGCCGAGAGGTTCTTTAAGATGTAAGCCAGGGGATAGCCGATGAGAAGGGCGAAGAAGACGGTGAGGACTGAGATGCGTAGCGTTCGCCAGAGGACATTGATATAGAACTCTTTCTGGAAGTAATAGATATAATTACCGAAGCCGGTCTCCTTGCTCTGCACTAGTACGTTGGGCTCGAGGCTCAGGCGGAAGGTAGCGATAAGGGGTAAAATGAGGAAGAGGAGGAAGAAAAATAGGGCGGGTATAAGGGGCAGTATCACCTCCCAGCGCAGGAAGGCGGCCGGAAAGTAACCAGCCATTATTTGCCTTAAGCCGACTTCTGGTTGTTCGGCTAGCGAGACTTTGCCTGTAGGGGTGGTTTGCCCGGGCTGCTGTCCGCGCACCGCGTGGTCGGGGGTATTTCAACCAGCAGAGGGTGGAACGCCGGATACGGAAGAGGCATCCACCTTTTTTCGCATCTAAAGCCCCTTATTCTAGCAAATTATCTCTGTGCAACTCGACATAAGTCGTCAGGCCGGGACGCTCTGGAATATTGCTTCTATACTAGCAGGTGTATCCTCCTATGTCAATAGTTTTTCTGAAACGTTTCAGAAATTTTTTTTCTTTCGTTTCCAGTATTGCCCCTCCGCCAATAACTACATCGCCATCGTAGAAGACTACGGCCTGTCCCGGGGTGATTGCCCTTTGCGGCTCCTTAAAGTGAACGTGCACAGTGGTGAGGTCGAGAGGTCTTATTATGGCTTCGGCCACGGGCGTTCGATAGCGAATCTTGGCCTGGACCAGTTGTGGTTCTGAAAGGGCGAGCTGGGCGATCAGGTTTACCTCGCTGGCCACCAGTTCGTTGGCATAGAGCTCGTCCTCCCTTCCCACGATGAGTGCGTTCCTGTTCGGGTCTAAGCGCAGGACGTATAGCGGCTGAGCAGTGGCCAGTCCGATTCCTCTGCGCTGCCCAACGGTGTAGAAGACCAGGCCGCGGTGTTGTCCCAAAACGTTTCCCTGCTGATCCAGGATAGGACCCGGTTCGATCGCCTCGGGAATGTAATCTAGGAGGAAAGTCCCGTAATCGTTATCCGGGACGAAGCAGATCTCCTGGCTCTCCATTTTTTGGGCGACTGGCAGGTCGAACTGGGCGGCTAATTGTCGTGTTCTTGTCTTAGTCAACTCCCCCACTGGCAACAGGGTGTGAGCCAGCTGTTCCTGGGTCAAGGTATAGAGGAAATAGGATTGATCCTTCTTTTGATCTATGCCTCTAAGAAGGAGGTATCTTCCTTGTCGTTGATCACGTTCCGCCCGCGCATAATGACCCGTGGCGACGAAGTCTGCCCCCAACTCCTTGGCCCTGTGGAGCAGAGCCTCGAACTTGATGTACTGGTTACAACGGATGCATGGGTTGGGCGTTCGGCCACGGGCATATTCCTGACAGAAGTCGGCGATGACCTTAGTGGCGAAGATCTCCCGAAAGTTCAGGACGTAATGTGGAATGCTCAAGCGGTCGGCCACGCGCCGTGCATCCTCTACGGCGGCCAAGGAACAACAGGCATCAAGACGACCGGCCTTGTCGGCTGTTTCCTCCTTCGGCCAGATGTTCAGGGTTATGCCGATGACCTCGTACCCCTTCTCCTTCAGCAAGGCGGCAGCGACGGAGCTGTCAACGCCCCCGCTCATAGCCACCACTACTCTTATAGACACATTTGCTCCTCCCGGACACTGTTGAAGCCTACGTAGCTCAAGAGCCAGCTCACCTCTGGTGGCGAAGCTGTTGCTGCGCCTAAATTGCCGGTGGTTCTACTGGCTGAAATACAGGTGTGCTCAAATATCGCTCCCCCGTGTCCGGCAAGACGACGACGATCAATTTTCCAGCATTCTCGGCTCGCTTGGCTACCTCCACTGTGGCGAAGGCAGCCGCCCCCGCGGAGATACCGACCAGGAGCCCCTCCTCTCGGAGCAGACGCCGCGTCATCGTGAAGGCCTCCTCATTGGTCACCTGAAACACTTCATCAATCAAATCCACCTGGAGGACATCAGGGACGAATCCAGCGCCGATGCCCTGGATCTTATGTGGACCGGCTGACCCACCAGAAAGGACGGGCGAGGCAGCTGGCTCCACGGCTATGATCCTAAACGTGGGTTTTTGGGGCTTGATGACCTGTCCTACGCCAGTGATCGTGCCGCCGGTGCCTACTCCTGCCACCAGGATATCCGCCTGGCCATCGGTGTCCTCCCAGATCTCTACGGCTGTCGTCTGGCGGTGGATCTCTGGATTGGCTGGATTCTTAAATTGTTGGGGCATCCAGGCATTGGGGATGCTGGCCACCAGCTCCACAGCGCGCCGGACGGCCCCTCGCATGCCCTCGGCGCCGGGGGTAAGTACCACCTCAGCACCGAAGGCCTGTAATAAGTTACGCCGCTCCAGGCTCATCGTATCGGGCATCGTCAGGATCAGGCGATAGCCGCGGCTGGCGGCCACGAAAGCCAGGGCGATTCCGGTGTTGCCACTGGTCGGTTCGACGATCACCGAATCCTTATGGAGGATGCCGTCCGCTTCGGCAGCGTGGATCATGCTCACCCCAATACGGTCCTTCACGCTGCCACATGGATTGAAGCTCTCGAGCTTAGCCACCACGGTGGCCAGTGTCCCAGCCGCTATCCGGTTCAAGCGGACCAGGGGTGTGTGGCCGATCAGCTCTGTGATATCGTTAGCAATTCTCATTTTTTTCTACTCCTTGGTTGTTTTTAAGTGCCCTCATCCCCCTTACCCCCTTCTCCCGTCCTTCAACGGACGGGAGAAGGGGGGATTATGGGCTAGGGCGGAGCCCTAGAACCCTCCAAGGAGGGTGCTCCCTCCTTGGCCTCCCCTTCCCTCCAGCGGGAGAGGGGGGGATTATGAACTAGGGCGGAGCCCTAGAACCCTCCAAGGAGGGTGCTCCCTCCTTGACCTCCCCTTCCCTCCAGCGGGAGAGGGGGGGGATAGAGATTTAGGGTACCCCAAACCTCAGTAGACGGGCCTTGCCTCTCTGCACACCCCATCCAGCGGAGGAAACGCTGATTTGGCAGAGCCCTACGCCTTTCCCCTTTTGTACTAGCCTTACTATCTGGAGGTGGGCTATTCTTCTGTGGTGAGAACGACCAGTTGTTCCTCCTCGATGTGGCCATCAACGATGCGAAAGCCGCGCACCTCTGGCCACTCAGGATGCTGAAGGGAGATGATGAGATAAAGCGAATCGGGATAGAAAGCCAGCTCCACATCGGTAGCTGAAGGATAAGCCGCTGAGGCGGGATGCGAATGATAGATGGCCAGTATCTCCCATTCCTGGTCGTCGATCTCTTGCATCAGACGCAGCTGTTCCTGCGGCTCCATCGTGTAACGTACCTGGCTGTGCGCAGCGTTGGCGGCGCGATAGAGACGAAGCACCTGGCTGGCTCGCCCGGCCAGGATGCCGCAGGCCTCGTTCGGATACTCATCCCAGGCGTGACGGATCATCTCCTCAGCATAGTGCTTCTCCAGGTGAAACAATCTCTCGCTCCGCCTTAAGCCTTTTTAACCGTGATGGACCAATCGGTGGCGTTGATCTGGGACACGTCCAAGACCTGATGTCCTTCGTTGGTAAGGCTACGGGGGACATTATCCACAGCCGGCAGATGATCGACAATGACCCGTAGCACCTGTCCACTCTCCATCTCTTCCAGGGCCAATTTCGACTTGACGAAGGTGTAGGGGCAGATTTCACCCCGCAAATCTATCTCTTGATCGATCTTGGTGAGTTCGGTCATATTCTCTCTCCTTTTAGGCTTATTTCTCTATGGGTACGTTGGGGTCATTGCCCCACTCCGACCACGAGCCGTCATAATTGTGCACTTTGTCGTAGCCGAGCAGGCGCAGCACGAAATAGGTGTGCGTCGCTCGCGTCCCTGTCTGGCAGTAGACCACGACCTCCTTATCCTTAGTCACCCCTGCGCCCTCATAGAGTTTCTTCAGGGCCGCGGCCGGTTTTAGTGTCGGGATATCCCCCCCAGTCAAGTTATTAGTCCAGTCGATATTCACTGCGCCGGGGATATGTCCTCCCCTCTTGGCCCGTACGTCTTCACCGCTATACTCCTTGGCTGAACGAGTATCCACGATGATGGTTGTGGGCTTTTTGAGGCTGTCGAGAACCTGCTGCTTGGTGAACACCTTGCTGGGGTCGGGTTTGGCGATGAAATGGGATTTGACTATCTTGGGTGCCACCCTGGTAATTTCGCGCCCTTCCTTTTCCCACTTCTTGAAGCCACCGTTGAGCAGGCGAACCTTTTGGTGCCCATAGTATTCCAAGGTCCAGAAGAGACGAGCGGCATTGATGCTACCTGTGGCGTCGATGGCGATGACCACCGTATCGTTGCTGATGCCCAGGTCGCTCAGGAGTGGTTCGATCTTATCTTTAGGTAGGACCATCCCCTTTATGGGGTTCTCGGGGTCGTAGATCAGGTCAATGGGGAGATTCACTGCGTTCTTTATATGCCCAGCTTGATACTCGCTGGCCGACCGCACGTCCATGAGGCGAAGGTTGGTGTCGTTGCTGTGCTGGGCCAACCAGGCGGTTTCTACCAGCAGTTCCGAGTTGGCGTAGTTTTCCCCAACTGACGCCGTGGGTGTAGCGAGCGTGGGGGAGGGGGTGGCCACTCCTGGGGCAGCCGGTGCACAGGCAGCGACCAAGGAGAGCACCAACAAGCCTAAAGTGAGTAGGAAGATGGCCTTGCTCTTTACAAGGTCAGGTATCATCGTTGTCCTTTGGCGGATTGTTTCCATCGCTATCTCCTTTCTTCACAATTGATGGGTTGGATGAGGGGTTTAACCTATATCCCTTTTCAAAGTTATGCGCCACTCAGGTGAGCCTGTTTGCTCGATCTCTACGGTGAAGCCCAGCCTTTTCGCCTGGGTGGGAATCGTCTCCAGGGCGGGGGCATGGTCGGTATAGACCTCGATCACCTCGCCGGGCGGGGCTTTTTTCATGGCCTCCACGGCCTTCAACATAGGATACGGACAGGTCTCGCCCCTGACGTCGACAATCATCACGAACCTCCTATCAGATTCTCTGAATCAGCTTTCCGCCTAAGTAAGCCCCGATGGCCAGCCCTCCCCCGAACACCCAACCGTTCAACCCCAGGGAGGGTACGGCGGAGAAGAAAGCACCAATGGTGCACCCTGAGGCCAGGCCGGCCCCGTAGCCCATCAGGGCCCCACCGATGAGTGATTGAGCATAACGGCGTCTCTGGCGGGGAAACCTCGGCTTGAACTCGCTCGCCAGCAGGGCGGCCAGAGCAGAGCCAAGGATCATCCCCCCATTTATCATCAGCCCCCAGGTCAGCAGATCAGGGGAGGCCTCTCCCACGGCGCAGGGCCCTGCCCCGGCGGCGATTGGTCCCGGGGAGAGCCGGATCAGACCGAGAAGTCCAGAAGACCAGCGGGAGACCTCGCCGGTGAGCCCCCAGGGTCGCTCGAAGAGATACTCGAAAACGTTGAGGATGCCCAACATCACTCCACCCCAGACCACTGGCCAGGGGAGAACGAAGGCGGTGCGCCAAAGGCTGCGGACCTGGTCCCCGAATGTCACGAGGGGTTGCTCGGTCAAGGGCCTTCTGGCTGTAACCCCACCACGGGATTCCCACCACAGCACGGCTAAGTAGAAAAGAAGCAACAGCGTTAGAGTAACCAGGATGGCTCCTGTCCAACCCAGGAAGTGGGGCAGCCAGATGCGAGGCTGAAAGGAGATGTAATTTTGCCACCACCAATTCCAGCTATGGAGAAGAAGTCCCATGCCCCCCAGGATACCTACGAGGGTGGCCAGTGAGGCGACATAGCCCTCCCCAAGCCGATAGAGGGTGCCGGAGAAGCAACCACCGGCCATGACCATCCCCAGGCCAAAGATTATCCCCGCTAACACGGTATGAAAGCCGAGAGGGGTTACATAGGCATTGACTGGGAAGATTTCACGAGAGATATTAGGCACTAAATTATACATGACCAGACCGAAGCCTAGCGTGGCTATAGCCATCCCTATGATGATCGCCTTCAGCACGCGCCCATCCTTGAGGAGAAAGATATCACGAAAGGAGGAGGCGAAGCAGAAGCGACTGCGTTGTAGCACGAATCCAAAGGCCAAGCCAAATAGCCAGAAGACAGCCAGCGGTGGCTGCAGTTTGACGACGTAGAGATAGATGGCCAAGGCCGGGATGAGCCCGGCGCTGATGCGCAGCACGGAGCGCAGTGATATGGCACTATATAGAGGGATGGCTAAGGTTCTCGCCCGACCAGATGAGAGGCAACTCCGTTCGCTCATCGTTCTCCTTTCTAGTGGGCGGCTGGAGTGAGCCCACAAAACTGCTCGTAGTCGATCAGCTCCGTGACCTTGGGATTTTCCCCGCAGACCGGACATTCAGGATTGCGTCGCAAGCGCACTTCTCGGAATTCCATCGTCAGTGCATCGTAAAGGAGCAAGCGCCCTATTAAGAGTTCACCGATGCCCAGGATGAGCTTAATTGTCTCGGTGGCCTGGATCACCCCGATCATCCCCGGTAGGACGCCGAAAACGCCGGCCTCCTGGCATGAGGGTACGGCCCCTGGGGGAGGCGGGGTCGGAAAGAGGCAACGGTAGCAGCCCTGACCGGGCATGAAGACAGTTGCCTGTCCTTCGAAACGGAAGATGCTGCCATGCACATTTGGCTTCTTGGCCATCACACAGGCGTCATTCACCAGGTAGCGGGTGGGGAAGTTATCACAGCCGTCCACCACGATATCATAATCAGCGATGATGTCCATGATGTTCTCTGAGGAGAGGCGCACAGCATGCTGCACCACCTCCACGTCCGGGTTTATATCTCGGATGGCCTCTGCCGCCGACTGTACTTTCGGCCGACCCAGATCGTGGACGTGATGCAGGATCTGCCGTTGCAGGTTGCTCAGGTCAACGACGTCAAAATCGACGATTCCGAGTCGTCCTACACCGGCCGCGGCCAGGTAGAGCGCCGCTGGGGAACCCAAGCCGCCTGCTCCAATCAGCAAGACGCGGGCTGCCAAAAGCTTTCTTTGCCCCTTACCACCTACCTCTGGCAAGATGATGTGGCGGCTATAGCGTTTGATCTGCTCCTCGGTGAAGGGCATGGCTCCACCGGCCATGGCCGGTATGAAGGCTACCTCATCGCCATCGCTTAGTGGGGTTGCCTTCCCCTGCAGGGTGGACAGGTCGGATTGATTGACATAAACGTTGATATGGCGCCGAATCTCGCCGTCACTATCAACCAGTTGCTCCTTCAGGCCGGGATATGCGACTTCGAGAGCAGCCAGCAAGCTGGCTATGTCGGTAGCTTCTATCTCCACCCTGGCCCGATTGCCGGTCAATCGGCGCAACGAAGTGGGAATATAAACACTTACAGCCATCTTTACCTCCCTAAACTTAATTCCATTTTAGCGGCTGCCAGCCGCTCAAAATCCATGCTCAGGTATCGTTCCCCTGTATCGGGGAGAATAGTAACCACTACCTTACCCTGCCCAAGCCTCGCCGCTACCTGCAAGCTGGCGAAAACATTGGCTCCGGAGGAAATGCCGACTAACAGTCCCTCCTGCCGTGTCAGATGGAGGGCACACTCATAAGCGTCCTCGTCGGTGACCGCGATGATCTCATCGATGATCTCTCGATTGAGAACGCCGGGAATGAAGCTAGCACCGATGCCCTGGATGCCGTGTGGCCTGGGCTTGCCTCCGCCCAGAACCGGCGAGCGGGCCGGTTCCACGGCGATGATGAGTACCTCCCTCAGCTCTTGTTTTAACACCTCCCCCACTCCGGTGATTGTCCCTCCGGTGCCCACACCGGCGACGAAGGCGTCTATCTTTCCTTGTGTCGCCTCGAGGATCTCCCTGGCTGTGGTACGACGATGTATCTCAGGGTTAGCGGGGTTAAGGAACTGCTGAGGCATAAAGTAGCCTGGGTTGTTCGCCACCAGCTGCTCTGCGGCGTAAATGGCACCGGTCATGCCCTCGATGGCCGGGGTCAAGACGACCTCCACGCCATAACGGGCCAGTAAGCGACGGCGCTCCAGGCTCATATCTTCGGGCATAGTCAGGATCAAATGATAGCCCTTAACGGCCGCCACCATAGCCAGCCCTATGCCGGTATTACCGCTGGTGGGCTCGACGATGGTATCGCCCGATTTGAGACGTCCGTTTCTTTCTGCTTCCTCGATCATGGACAAGGCAATGCGATCCTTTACGCTGCCGGCTGGGTTGAGGGATTCTAACTTAGCCAGGATGGTGGCAGCATCATTCTCAACCAAGCGCTGGAGCCTCACCAAGGGTGTCCCTCCAATCAATTCAAGGACATTATCCACAATGCTAGTCCTCATCGCTTTCCCTCCCGAGCCTGACTTCTACCCGGCTATCATTGAAGGTATAATACCCGCAGAACTAAATCTGATAGCGGTCACGGACCTTGTAAGATAGTTGACGCTGACACAGCTCAGCGATAGTGACGGAGTTGAATATTTCCTGGATGGACTCGTTCACTCTGTCCCAGACTTCACGCAAGGCACAGGTGTTGGCCAACTCACAGGCATCTGTCCCCTCACCACACCCTTGTAGGGCAGCTGCTCCCTCCAGGGCGTGGATCACCTCACCGAGACTGATCTCGACCGGCGGTCTGGCTAGGGCGTGCCCGCCCCGTGGGCCACGCGTGCTATTGATCAGCCCGGACTTCTGGATGATAGCCAGCAATTGGTCAAGATAGGGTTCGGGGATATTCTGGCGTGCGGCGATCTGGCTGGTCTGGATCAATCCCTGCTCGTAGTGCTGGGCGAGGTCCAACATCGCTCTCACCCCATAATCGATTCTCGTCGATGGCTTCATCGCCTCTGAGCTCCTGTAAATAATATTGTAGATTGATTTACTTCACAATTTTATCGTAATTATAAGGGGTTGCCTGGCGTTTGTCAAGCAAAAATTGTTGCATGTCCATCTGATCATCAAGTAAAATGGGGAGGCTATCCTTTCGAGGAGTGGAGATGAGATGATACCAAGCGAGATATTACAACAGATCGTCGTGAAGACGCCTTCAAAGATCGTGCTTTTTGTCATCGATGGTTTGGGTGGCTTGCCCCACTCGGAGACGGGTAAGACAGAGTTGGAAACGGCTCGGACGCCCAACCTCGATCATTTGGCCGCCCTATCTCTATGTGGCTCAAGTGTACCCATCAGTTTGGGTATAACGCCCGGCAGTGGCCCGGCCCATCTGGCCCTTTTCGGTTACGATCCAATACAGTACGACATCGGGCGGGGAGTCCTTTCGGCCTTGGGGGTGGGGTTTCCTCTGGAGCCGAGCGATGTCGCTGCCCGCATCAACTTCGCTACGGTCGATGAAAACGGTTTGGTCACCGATCGGCGTGCCGGGCGCATCTCTAGCGAGGTCAATCGGGAGCTTTGTGCCCTTCTGCGTCGGAAGATCCAGATCGCTGATGTGCAGCTGTTCTTGGAGACTGAGCGTGGCCATCGGGCAGCCGTAATCTTTAGAGGGGATGGTCTTTCAGACAAGTTGACCGATTCTGATCCGCAGCTGACTGGCGTGCCTCCCCTGGAGGTGCAACCTCTCAGCCCAGAGGGCAGGAAGACGGCCACTATCGTCAATGAGTTCATCGCGGCGGCGCGGGCCGCCCTCAAAAATCACCACCCGGCCAATGCCGTGTTGCTGCGGGGGTTCGCTAAGCGGCCGTCGCTCCCCCTCTTCAGCGAACGATACAAATTGAGTGCGGCGGCCATCGCCACGTATCCGATGTATAAGGGGTTGGCCCGCTTGGTTGGTATAGAGGTGCTTCCTTGTGGAGATACTCTCGCTGAGGAGATCAAGACGTTACAAGATAATTTCGCTAAGTACGATTTCTTCTATGTGCATGTTAAGGCCGCTGACACGGCTGGTGAGGATGGCGATTTTGAGCGCAAGGTGCGGGTATTGGAGGAGATCGACAGCTACATCCCGGCCTTGCTGGAGCTGAAACCAGATGTCCTGGTGGTGACAGGCGATCACAGTACGCCCTCGGCCCTGAGAGGTCATTCTTGGCATGCGGTGCCGTTCCTGTTGTATTCCCGCTGGGCGCTGCCCGACGGGGTGGTGGAATTCGGTGAACGGGCTTTGCTAAATGGTGGGCTAGGTCGCTTCTTGGCCGTGGAGGCTATGCCCCTGATGTTGGCTCATGCCCTCAAGCTGATCAAATACGGTGCTTAAGCTTAGTAGGATGGCCCGCTGTCTGGCGACGATCGACGATCTCAGCGTGATGGAGAGTTATCCTGGCTATCCGATTGTCTTAAGCGTCGAAGCAGGAACGAGTCCATCTTCCCTAAACTTTCTCCGTTGGGAGGTGTGGGAGTGAAGATTTATCTGGCTGGCGTCATCCAGGGCTCAAATACAGGTAAGGGGATACACGACCAAGCCTACCGAACGCAATTGAAGCAAATTATTGCGGCGCGCTATCCAGATGCGGGTATAGTTTGCCCACTGGAGCTTTGCCCTGATTCGATGAGCTACTCTTGGGAACAAGGTAGACAAGCCTTCCTCTCCCTGGTGGAGGAGGCCGTGCAAGCCGACATTGTCTTAGCTTATCTTCCTCATGCCAGTATGGGTACGGCGGTGGAGATGTGGGCGGCCCATTGGGCGGGCAAGCCAGTCCTGACCATCACGCCGATGTGTGAGAATTGGGTCGTCAACTCAATTTCAGACATAGTTTTTGGCTCGATTGAGGAGTTCGAGGGGTTCGTCTGCGGGGGTGGTTTCGATGAAATTCTGTCCCAAGTGCGGCGGAGTGCTTGCTGAAGAGACTATTGCCGGAAGGGCACGACTTGTTTGCCAGTCCTGTGGCTTTATCTTCTTTCAAAACCCCAAGCTGGTGGTGGGTGTCATCCCGATGCAGCAGGGAAGGGTGCTTCTTTGTCGTCGGGGCATAGAGCCTGGGTATGGCCGCTGGACCTTCCCATCGGGCTATGTCGAACTTGGAGAGAGTGTTGAGGATGCAGCCCGGCGTGAAACGAGGGAGGAAGCAAACGTTGATGTGCGTCTGGATCGTTTACTGGGGGTGTATTCGCGTCCCACCAGTCAAGTAGCCACGGTAGTCTACATCGGCACGATCATCGGTGGAGAGGCAGCGCCCGGTAATGAGGAGACAGAGGTGCATTTCTTCGCCCTGGATGGTCTGCCGGAGTTGGCCTTTTGGACGACTGAGAAGGCCCTGGCGGACTGCTTCAGTTTACTCCGCCGCCCTGAAGGAGGGGCTAGCTATCTGAGGGAGGTCACTACGTCCAAGGGGATGGAAACTGAGCTGAAACAGGTGCTGTCCCTGGCCCTTTTTGAGATTGGGTCGCTTAAGTTTGGCGAATTCATTTTGAGGTCTGGGATGCGTTCGCCCATCTATTTAGACCTTCGTCTGCTCATTTCCCATCCGCCAGTACTGAAGCAAGTAGCCCAGGCAGTGATCGAAAAGCTGAAAGGTCTCGCCTTCGACCGCATCGCGGCCGTTCCCTATGCTGCTCTCCCCATCGCTACAGCCGTCTCGCTGGAGATGGGTGTACCGCTCCTCTATGCGCGCCAAGAAGCCAAAGAGCATGGCACCATGCGGCTCATCGAGGGCGAGTTCAAGGCCGGGGAGACGGCCGTGGTTATCGATGATGTTATCACTACTGGCACCAGTAAACTGGAGATGATCAAGTCGCTGGAGGAGGCCGGGTTGAAGGTGCATGACATCGTTGTCGTAGTTGATCGGGAGCAGGGAGGCGCTGAGCAGATGGCTCTGGCCGGATACTGTTTACATAGTGTCATCGGTCTTAGGGAGATGGTGCATCTTCTCCATATGCAGGGAAGGATTTCCGCGGAGCAGCTGGAGCAGACGATCGCCTTCATCGCTTCCGGCCGAACTGAAGGTTAGATCGAGCGCCGCGTAGGTTGAGGTGAAGAGGCGCTCCCCCCAGGGCGATCGCCCTGGGGGGAGCGCCTCTTTCTACCGGGGAGGGCGCCTTAGCGGTCCCTCACCAAGCAACTATGGCCTTTAGGGCTTGATCGTCCCCGGGATGGGGAAGACCTTAGGCACGCCCTTCTCATTCACATCTACCTTCTTGCCGAGGATCAGATATTCGCCCTCGCCGTCGACATCGTGGCAGCTGAAGCAGTTACCCTTATAATGCTCCACGAAGGTTTTGCTGAACATGTGGGCCGGATGGACGATGGAGCGTAGCGGTAGCGGAGCAGTGCTGCTGCCTTTATGGCAGGTGAGACATACAGCTACCGATTGGGCTTGCTTCGGGTCCAGTTTGGTGCCATCTGGGGCCGTGGTGGGATGGGTCAGCCCGGCTGCCTTCGCCCGTTCGAAGGCCTCGTAGGCTAAGGTGTACTTTCCAGTGGCCGGATCTCGCACAGTGTGGCAGGCCAGGCATCCCCGCCGTGGTGGTTCTGGAGTGGGTGCTGGGGCTGGACGCACAGCAGCCGCCTCGGCCGAGGCGCTCCCCGGACCCTTAGCCGAGCCCCAGGAGACGACAGCCCTGGCTACGCCACTGGCGTTCTTCACCCCATAGTCGAAGCCCACCAACTTACCCCCATCCTTGATGATTCCGGTGTTGATCCAGGTGACGGCCAGTCCATCGAAAGTCCCCCCAGGGGTGTAGCTCACCAGGGAGCCGCTGGCGGGCATGTAGCCCTTGATGGTGAGGCTGGTGATGTCATAGCCCAGGTTGTTCGTAATGCTTATGGCGTAAGTTGTGATGTCGCCCACCGTGGTGGGTGTGATAGTAACGCTGACGGTAGCGTCGGCAGCGGCCGTGCTCCAGGCGAGGAGGGCGATGATGAGGATCAAGGCGATGAGGCCGCCGGCCAACAATGGCGCTTTACGAACCATTTTTCGCATAAATTACCTCCGAAAGTTTATAGGGGCCATTAACTCGATCCTGAGCATACACTGGGCCATTTAATTCGCTCTTATCACCCCCTTTCACCGCTGAGAGTGACTTATCCTAGGTCTGAGCCGCATCTTAGGGGCCATCTTTTATTGTAGATGGTCAGACCGGCCCATTGAAACTAGCTCTTGGGTAGTGGGTTAGTACTGTAAAGAGCTAGTAAGGTTACAATCTAATGATACCACTCTTCATCCAGTTGTCAAGCAGTTTTGTGGCCGAATTTTTTGTTGACCCTGGCAGGGTCGCTGCGTTAAGATAATTTCAGGGGTGCTGGCTTTAGTGTAGCTATTCATATCTTGTGTGGGTGTGTTAAGTCCATGATCACCTTAGAGGATGTTCAAGCGCAGCGTGACCGCCGTTATTGGCGCTGCCCTGACCTGCGGATACGAAACGAAGACCAAGCGGTTGAGTTCATCGATGAGGTCGGGTTTTGCTCCCTTTTTCCAGTACAGGGCCTGGAATTGCCGTCTCTTTGGGAGGCCATCAACGGGGCCTCACGGGAGCTGCCACACCATCATCACGATTATGAGCTGAATTGCCTCTGGGAATGGAAGGATACGCTTCCCATACGGAAGAAGGTCGTCTACGGCAAATTTATCAGGCAAAAGCCGACCTTTATCTCCCTCTCTATGTTTCCCTATTTTTACGCCCTTTCTGGTAATTATGGGGAGTTGGAGGATTATCTGGATGAGTATCGGGATGGTCGGCTGAGTGAGGAGGCCAAACGGATCTACGAAGTGCTGATTGAACAAGGACCATTGCCTACCAGTATCCTGCGCCGTGAGACGGGCTTGTATGGTCAACAATATGCCACCCGCTTCGACCGGGCCTTGGTGGAATTACAGAGCGGGTTTAAGATCGTCAAGAGCGGTATCTCGGACGCTAATCGCTGGAAATACTGCTACGTCTACGACATTCTGATCCGCTGGTCGCCTGAAGCGATAGCTCGTGCCAGTCACATCAAAAGCAAAGGGGCGATGCAGCATATCGTCACTAAATATCTACAGAGCGTAATTATTGCCACGGAAGAGGGCATCGCCCGGCTATTCGCTTGGGATTTGGGACAGCTACAGCGCCTTGTTACGGCTATGATAGGAGAGGGCCTGCTCCAGGAGGTCACTGTTGAGGGGCTGCTGGGTCGATGGTTAATGAACAGAGGGGAGGGATAGGATGGAGGCGGAGATCATCTCTGTCGGGACGGAGCTGCTTTTGGGGGAGATCACCGATACTAATGCCCCCTACTTAGCACAACACTTGGCTGGTTTAGGCATCGACCTCCACTGGATATCTCAGGTTGGGGACAATCAAAGTCGCCTTGTGGAGGTGCTGCACCGAGCCTGGAACCGCTCTGAGCTCATCATCATCACTGGTGGACTTGGCCCCACCGAAGATGATCTGACTCGTGAGGCGATAGCCGAACTGCTAGATGAGCCGATGATGGTCGAAGAGTCTTTGGAACAGGAGCTGCGCGCTTACTTCGCGCGTCGCGGTCTGTACATGTCACCTCAGAATATCAAGCAGGCCACTCTAATTCGTTCGGCACAGTCCTTGCCCAATCCCATCGGTACGGCACCGGGTTGGTGGGTGGAACGTTCTAACCGAAGGATTGTGGCTATGCCTGGCGTGCCGGCAGAGATGAAGCGGATGTGGGAGGATGAGGTGTTGCCCAGGCTGCGATCCGCTGTAGGCGGACCCAGCGGCGCCGTCATTGTCTCACGCACGCTCAAGGTTTTCGGCTTGGGCGAATCAACGGTAGAGGAGAGGATTCGCCCACTTCTTTCCTCTACCAATCCCACATTGGCCACCTACGCTCGGACAGATGGCATCCATCTACGCCTTACGGCTAAGGCCGGCGATCGGACCGCGGCCGAGTCGTTAATTTCCCCCTTGGAGGTGAAGGTGCGGGACATCCTTGGGTCCTGTATTTATGGTGTGGACGACGAGACGATGGCCACTGTTGTAGGCAGGTTGCTGAGTGAAAGAGGACTCACCTTAGCTACGATGGAATCCTGCACGGGCGGTTTACTTTCCAGCATGCTCACCGATGTGCCCGGTAGCTCCAGCTACTTTAAGGGCGGTTTTGTGGCTTACTCTGAGGCGATGAAGGTGTCCCTGGATGTGGACCCAGTTCTGGTCGCTGCGCATGGGGTGGTGAGCGGACCAGTGGCGATAGCCATGGCTGCCACTGCCCGGCGGCAGCTGGGAACAAGTTTGGGGCTGTCGGTCACTGGTGTGGCTGGACCGGATTCTTTAGAGGGCCAACCAATAGGCACGCTGTATATAGGTTTGGATGGTGAGGGTGATGTGGTGGGAGAGCACCCTGTCGTCAAGAGCTTTCTTCTCCCTATGGCCCGTCCCGATTTCAAACGGGTAGCGGCGCTGCACGCTCTCAACCTGCTGCGGCTCACCCTGTTCGAGGCTGGTGGGAAAGGATAAGCGAGTCTTGTTCGCCCTCTATCCTAAGGACGATTTCCCTTTGAGCCAGGGTGGTGGTGTGCCTTTCAGGGCTTGCTGGAGGGCCCTTCCACAAGAGCAGTTTCGCTCCAGGGGGATGAGATTGATCGCTTCGACGATGGCCGTCTCCACCATTTCTTGTAGTCCGGAGCGATAATAAAACTCATCTAGGCTGCCCGGTCCAGTATGGATAACGGCTGGGGCGAGTCCTGTGCCATAATTTATTATCACTGAGAGCGAGGCAAAACATATTTCAGCCTCGCGGGCCAGGATGACCTCTGGCACCAAGGGGGTGCCGGCTATATCACCACCCAACATTTGAAACATGCGTATCTCGGCCGGCGTCTCCAGGCGAGGCCCCTCAAAGCAGACAAAGACGCCTTTTTCGTGTACCTGGCCGCTGACCTTCTGCGTCCCCTTGATCAAAGCCTGGCGCAGCTCCGGACAGAAGGGTTCGGTCATATCCACCCGGCACCAGCAATCGTCGGAATCAAAAAAGGTCGATGGTCGCTGTTTCGTGTAATCGATGAAGTCATGGGGGACGACGATATCGCCCGGTCTCAGGGAAGGGTTAATCGAGCCGATAGCGTTCTGGGAGATGATGCGCTCAACGCCTAACTCTTTTAGAGCCCAGATGTTGGCTCTATAGTTCAGACGGTGACTGGGGGTAGTTATCTGTGGTCCATAACGCTGAATGAAGGCGACCGGCTGCCCTCCTAAGGTGCCGAGCTGAACAGGGGCTGCGCCCCATGGCGTGTCTATCGTCCGCTGCTCAGATACCTGGAGAAGTGCAGGAGAGAAATAGCTGGAGATTATTCCTAAGCGCACTGGTGGCATTCTATCCTCCTCTATAAAGCGTCTTGAATTATAACATAGGCTTCGAGCTACTAGATTTCAGAATTAGCTCACTCTCTGGGGTATCCCTTTGCATCCGGGGCTGACTTGATTATAATGATTTCTAAAATACTGGACCTGACGGTCGGTAGATGGAGATTAAGCTAGGATGGTTAATGATGCTTGATATCATCCAAAACATCATCGAAGTTATTGATAATAAGGAGACGGCTGCTCTGGCCACGATCGTGAATAGTAGTGTGTCATCGCCGACGATATTGGGCAGAAAGCTCTTAGTGAGGGTGGGTCGGGACCCCATAGGTTCTCTCGGCAGTGAACATCTCAATCGCTCTGTGATTGATGGGTGTCTGGCTACTATGAGGAGTGGTAAGCCGACGATCCTGGAGTATGAGACACTAGATGAGGAGGCTCCGCTCTTGGGACTGCCGCAGGGCACACGGGTAGACGTCTTCGTCGAGGTTTTCCGTCCGGTGCGTACCTTAGTGATACTTGGGGCTGGCCATATAGCCCAACCACTATGCAAGATGGGCAAGATTCTTGGCTTCGAGGTGGTGGTCATTGATGACCGAGCTGAGTTCGCCAATGTAGAGCGGTTTCCGGAAGCCGACCGGGTGATCGCCGCCGATTTCGCCGAGACCCTCCGTTCCTTTCCAGTCATCCCTAACACCTATATTGTGCTGATCACACGGGGCCATCGGCACGATGAAGTTTCGTTGCGGGAAGTGATCGCCTCACCGGCTGCTTACATCGGCATGATCGGTAGTCGGCGTCGGGTGGCGGCCGTCTTTCATAACTTAAGTGAGGAGGGCGTTCCAGCGGAGCTTATCGAGAAAGTCTATGCACCCATTGGTCTGGATATAGGGGCGGAGAGCCCGGAGGAGATAGCACTAAGCATCATCGCTGAGGTGGTGAGAGTAATTCATAAGGGTACGGGGCAGTCGCTGTCTCTGGCACGGAAAGCCCAGTTATAGGTGAAATGGCTCCCGCCGAAAGACCATAAGGTGATGAGTAGGGATCACGGGTGATAGCTTACAGGGAAGCTAGCGAAACCGACCCATTGGTTTTGAGGAGCGTAGGGGAAATGAAGGAGATATTTGAGGAGATAGCAGCGCATGTGGGGCAAGGAGAGACGGTTGCCCTGGCGACAGTGACACGCAGTCTGGGTTCCACACCACGAAAGCCTGGGGCCAAGATGCTCATCTTCCCTGATGGTAAGATCAGCGGCAGCATTGGCGGTGGTTGTGGTGAGGCAGAGGTTTGGGCAGAGGCAATGGAGGCGATCAAGACGAAGCAGCCCCGCCTGGTAACTGTCGACCTCACCCAGGATATCACCTCCGATAGCGCTATGATTTGTGGTGGCATCATGGAAGTTTTTGTCGAACCCATCGGACTAGCTTGACTACTTGTCCCGTTTCTTTGTAAAATAACATTTGACAATCGCCCGTTCTATTGAGTCTAGCTTTACAAAAATCCATCTGGCCAAAGGTGGGCCCCCAGCGTTGACGTGAAAGGTGTCAGCTGCATTTTCGACTACCTCGGGCATCTATGGCTGGAGCTTGAAAGATCGAAAGGGGTGCCTTCCACGGTAAAGATGGAGGGAACTGGCTATAACCTACCCTGGGAAGATGCCGCCTTTTCAATTTCAATCAGGAGGTGCTGTCGTGCAAAGCGGTGAGCTGACCCCAGAATGGCGTCGAAGGCATGTACTGATGGCCCTGAGCTGGCTCATTGGTTACCTTGGCGCTGACCGCTTCTATCAACAGCAGGTCGGCTGGGGCATCCTGAAGCTAATCACACTGGGCGGATTGGGGCTCTGGTGGTTAGTTGATGCAATCGTCTACACCGTCCAGGCCGGGAGGTCATAAGGCACTGGCACTGGTGGACGATTGCTAGTGTGGTCGGTTCAGGTCCAGGATGGGCATGACTCCGGTTATAGCTTAACCCTTCCTACTGGAGGTTTGGCGTCGGCGACCCAGACGAGTAAATTGCCAGAAATGGATTGGCCGAGCCTACGACTGTGGTTTGCCTGATCAGGAGCTGTTGGGAGGCTATGCCCAACTCAGTATAAGTACTAAGGAGAGCAAGAAATATGTTGACCTTCGACTATATCAAACCTAAGGGCTTGGATGAGGCTTGTAATTTACTGGTGACCTATGGATCACAGGCGAAGCTGCTTGCTGGTGGCACAGACCTACTGGTGGAGATCAGGGACAAGAAGCGAGAGTTCGCTGGGTTGCGCTATGTCATTGACATCAAGGGCATTCCTGAGCTGAGGGTTTTGGGGGAGGATGATGGTCATCTCAAGATTGGGGCCTGCGTCACCTATCGCGAACTGATGGGCTCTCCGTTAATTAAACGATATGCACCTCTTCTGGCGGAGGCCGCTTCAGTGGTAGGTGCACCTCAGATCAGGAATCGGGGTACGCTTGGTGGAAATGTCGTCACAGCCTCTCCGGCTGGGGATGCTATCCCAGCCCTGGTGGCCTTGAACACAACGCTTCACATTCGCAATGGCCAGGCCGAGCGAGAAGTGCCGCTGACGGATGTCTTCGTTGGCCCCTATCGTACCAACCTTTCCCCAGGCGACCTTATCGTTTATTTCCGTCTCCCCAAGCTGGCTGATGGGGAAAAATCCTGCTTCATTAAACTGGGACGGCGTAAGGCTCTGGCTGTCAGTATGATCAACGTGGCGGCTATAGCCAAACAGGATGTCCAACGACGGGTGGTGGATATACGCATTGCCCCCGGTTCCATAACCCCTCGTCCAATGCGTATAAGGGCAGCTGAGGAGCTATTGCTTGGCAAGGTACCCACGCGGGCACTCCTGGAAGAGGCGGGGAGGATCACTGGTGAGGAGATGGTGCGCCAAAGTGGCATCCGTGCCTCAACACCCTATAAGCAGCCGGTCGTGGCCGTCCTGGTGCGCCGTGCTCTCGAGAAAGTGCTTGAGCTAGATGCATAAGGTGCTGATCTCATTCTTGTTGGTAACCATCACGACCAGTGTACCCGAAAGTAATTCGCTGTGAACTTGAGCCAATCTAAGGAGGTATAGAACTTTGACCGTCGAGATACAGAAACCACCTAAGAAAAAGATTCAATTTATCCTTAATAAACAGCCTGTCGAGACCGAGGTCAGCACCACGATGACCCTCCTCTCTTTCCTAAGGGATCAAATGGGGTTGACCGGAACAAAGGAGGGTTGCGGTCGAGGCGACTGTGGCGCTTGTACCGTCCTCATCGATGGCCGGAACGTAAACTCCTGTCTGATGCTGGCAGCCGAGATCGATGGCTGCGAGGTCACTACCATCGAAGGGCTTGGTACCCCAGAGAAGCTGCATCCGTTGCAGCAGTCCTTCATCGAGGAAGGGGCCGTGCAGTGTGGTTATTGTATCCCAGGCATGTTAATGTCGGCGGCTGCTTTGCTTCGGGAAAATCGCAGACCTACCAGAGAAGAGATTCAGGTGGGCATTTCCGGTAACCTCTGCCGTTGTACCGGTTACATTAAGATCATTGATGCCATCGAAAAAGCGGCCAAACAGATATCATAATCGCTGGGGGAAGTGCCCGAAATGCCTGGCACTTTCGCTTCAGCGTGTAGGTGGTTGTAGAACAAGGCAGCGGCACGACTAGAGACAGGGGAATCTCTCTGGCAAACGAATGCCAGCCCGTTTGACGATGGCTGCTGCCCTCTCCTGGCTTTCTTTATAGACCTTACCCTCGTCGATTGTCGTTAGGCGATGTTCCCACATCAACCAGCGGCCATCGACCATAACACTTTCAATGTTATGCCCTTGTAAAGAGGCCACCAGGTTGGCTATCGGATCGTGGAGGGGTAACATGTTCGCCGAGTTGGGATTGACGATAATGAGATCGGCCTTCTTGCCCGGTTCCAGCGAACCGATTTGGTCTTCCCAGAGAAGCGCTCTAGCCCCATCGATCGTCACCATCTCGATGATCTTCTGAGCTGGCAGAACGGTCGGGTCCATTTTCCTCCCTTTGTGAACCAGAGCGGTCAAGTACATCTCGTCCACCAGACACATCCGATTGTTGGAGGGTGCTCCATCCGTCCCCAAGCCGACTGTTATTCCCCTTTGGATCATCTCTGGTATCTTAGCGAATCCCAGGACACGCATAGCGGCCGCCGGACAGTGTGAGACCTTCGCCCCATATTTGGCGTACAGGTCGAGCTCAGCCTCAGAGAGCCAGACGCTGTGCACGCCCAGGAAGTTTGTCCCAAGGGCACCTATAGCGGCTAAATGCGTCACTGTCCCCTCGTGGCCATACTTCTCCTTGACGAACTCTATCTCATAGGGTATCTCTCCAACGTGCATATGAATGCCGACGCCATAATGGTCAGCTAGCGCCTTCGTTTGCATGATCAAGATGTCCGAGTTATTCAGGATTTGACGCAAGGAGAACCAGAAGCGGATTAGACCATCAGCAGACCCGTGCCACCGTCTCAGCAGTTCCTCCTGAATGGCCAGCGTTTGCTCCGTGGTCTCAGCCATTTTGGGTGGAACCCCCTCGCCGCTGTCCATGGTCGAGCGCGCCAGGATGCCCCGTAGCCCAACCTCTTTGATGGCCCGCCCCATTCCATCAACGTGCTGTCCCCCCGCCTCGGCGAAGGTAGTTACGCCTGAGCGTATGAGCTCCGCCGCGCAAAGGAGCGTGCTGACATAGCTATCCTCTGCGGTCATATTGCTCTCATAGGGCCAGATGCGCTCGAAGAGCCAGGTCAGCAGGCTGACATCGTCGCCTAGCCCTCGGCCCAACTGCTGTGAGGTATGTACGTGAGTGTTGATAAGCCCGGGTAGAACGATCTTACCGCTGACATCAATCACCTGGTCGTAGTCCTGTTCACCGATTTGGTCAGACGGTAGGACCTCCTGGATCACATCTCCTTTTATGACGATGGCCCTGCGTCTGAAGCACTGTCGGGTCTGATTCATCGTGATAACCAGCCCATTGCGGATCAAAATCTTGCTCATTAGCCTCTTTGTCCTTCTTCCCTAGCGCCCTCATCGCCGTGGGCAAATCTAAGTCGATACCTCTAACACTGGCTCAACTATCTCATACTTCAGTGCGTCGATCAGTCCCAAATCGGTGATGCCGTAGGCAGGTATAAAAGGCAAGACGGCAAAGGAGAGCGACATATAGGGCGAGAGAAGGGGACAGCCCAACTGTTTAGTGGCTTCGTGTATTCTGCGGGTCTGCTCTGCTACGGTCCAGGCGTTGGCATCAGACATCAGTCCGGCAACGGGTAGAGGTACTTCGCTGACGACCTGTCCATCTCTGACCGCTACCAGTCCGCCCTCTGTCTCGGCCAGGCGGTTGCCAGCTACGGCCATATCCAGCGGGTTTGTGCCCACAATGGTGAGGTTATGGTGGTCGTGGGCCACTGTGGAGGCGATGGCTCCAGCCTTAAGCCCAAATCCGGAGACGAAGGCGGTGAAGACACGGCCACTTCTCTTGTACCTTTCGACAACGCTGATCAAGAGCACATCCTTGTTCGTATCTGGCTGGATCACGCCCTCTTTGACGTTCAGCCTCGCTTCGGCCGCCTCCTTGAGGAGTGTTCCCTCCAGCACCCTAATTACGCGAACACGGGCCTGTTTGGCCCCACGGTCGACTCGGACAGCAAAATCGTCCGGCTCGAGTGGGCGCCTGAGCTTGACCGTATTTCGCAATATGGGCGAGTAGCGAACGGCCTTGTAGGGAAGACGGAGTTGACCCTTATCAACAACTACCTCCCCTTTAGCGATAACGGTATCGATCGGCATCTTCTCCATGTCTTTGACCAAGAGGATGTCGGCGTAGCGTCCGGGGGATATGCTGCCCACCCAATCGTCCACCTTCAGACTCTCGGCGGCATTGAGTGTAGCCATCTGAATGGCTGCCATTGGAGCAAGCCCCTGCTCGATGGCCATTCTCACCTTATGATCCATATGGCCGACGGTGGTCAAATCCAGAACATGCACATCATCGCTTACAAATAGGCAGTGTCTGGGATCGACCCTATGTTCGGTGATCACTTTTAGGCATTCCCTCAGATCGGTGGAGACAGAGCCCTCTCGAATCATCAGGCGCATCCCAGAGCGTACCTTCTCCAGGGCCTCAGCAGTGTTGGTTGATTCGTGATCAGAGCGTATCCCGGCTGTCAGATAGGCAGCGAGCGTCTTGCCTGTCAGGGCTGGGGCGTGCCCCTCCAGGGTCTTCCTGGCCCGCTCGGTGAGGGCGATGGCTTCGCTCAATACGTCATCAGTCGCCAAGATATGATGGACGATGATTTCAGCCAGTCCCACCGTCTCCAGCCAGGGGAGCGTTTCCTTCACATCCGAGAGGTCGAACCCCCCGCCGATCGTTTCCAGGCCAGGTTTAAGAAGATGGGAAGGTGAAAACAGGAAAAGTTTAAGGGGACTTCCCTCAGCCTCCTTCAGCATTTCTCTTATCCCCTCTATCCCGGTTACGATGGCTACCTCCATCAGATCAGAGGCGACGGTGGTGGTGCCGTGAGCCAGTACTACTCGGGCGAATTCGCTGAAGGAGAGCAGACTGCTTTCTACGTGTATGTGGCTGTCAATAAAGCCAGGCAGCAGGGTATAGCCTGCGGCATCAATGACCTTGGTCCCTTTACCCAGGCAGTGGCTGATATCGCCTATCATTGCTATGATCCCATCGGCGATGGCCACATCAGCCGGGTAGAATTCAGCTGTGTGAACATTAGCGATGCGGCCGTTAAGGATGGCTATATCGGCTGGCCTCTGTCCTAAGGCTACCTGAATCGCTTTGGCTCTAATCATCAGGGCCTCCTTGCTTTATTTGGACTTATTATACAGAATGATGGCCAATCTTGGGGAGTTCCAAGGGGCGATCGCCCTTTGGAACTCCCCGTCGCCCGACACCTTGGTGTACAACTATTTGTGACGTCGGTACCAAACCTAATCTTGTTTTTCTGGATCATCCAGAGCAGGAGCCACTGCTGTGGCCGGCTTGAAGGCCAGGAGTCCCAGGAACAGGAGGCCAAATAGGGCCCACACGGCGGCCAAAGCGGGGGCTTGGTTGACGCCCATGGTCGGGGCATAGATGATGCCAAAGAAAGAGAGGATAGCTGCGCCGAATGCAGTCATGGCTCCTCTAAGGTAATCCTTGTCCAGAAGGAAAACAAGGACAGCACCCATGAGCAGAGAGATGAACAAAGTTCCGTAGCCCAGCGGTTCTGTGCCAGCCCAATCTACGCCTTGCGCTGCCAGCTTGCTGATCAGGTCGGGGGTTAGCTTATTTCCCAGGGCCGTTATAGTTTGGATAACCCTTTCGAAGCTCAGCTCCAGCACGAAAGGAATCATGGCGAAGGCGACAGCGATAGCGTGGTGGCGCGGCACGGTGCCAAAGGCTACGTCGGTCATGATCAAACCGATGAAGATCAGGAGGGGCATTACCGCGGCAATGGGAATCACCCCACTGACAAACTGGAACAGTCCGAAGATGGCCAAGAGGAACATCAAAAGCGCTGTGGCTGGGGCATAGCCCATCCGGGACCCCAGACGCTTGTAACCTGGGTGCCCGATGAACACGGTGTTGGGGTAAGGTGAGCCAAAGATAGCCCCAATCATTGTGGCGAAGCCATCAGTGAGCATCGCTTCCCTGGTGGAATAACGATCACCGACAGCAGCGGCGCTCTCCACATTGTTCACCGTATCAATGATGGTAAAGAAAGCGATGGGTAAGATTATCCCAACGAAGGAGAACGCCTTAGCAAAGGAGCCGATATCGAGTACGATCCAGGGGAAAGGATAGTAGAACCCTACACCGCTCAGGTTCACGGTCGTCTTGCCCAGAAAGGCGGCGATGATGATACCCACAATGATAGCCGCTAGTCCGGCCGGGATCCGTCCTGGTAGCCTGCCTCTGGCGATGAGCCCCCAGAAGATGATA
This sequence comes from Chloroflexota bacterium, assembly GCA_023475225.1. Taxonomy (NCBI): domain Bacteria; kingdom Bacillati; phylum Chloroflexota; species Chloroflexota bacterium. The sequence continues at coordinate 3,905 of JAMCVK010000037.1, read as the reverse complement.
GCCATGGCCGGAAAGCCGACGTAGGGGTTGGACATGATGTGTACCAGGCCTTCTCCAGCGATAAAGACGATAGCGATGCCAGCCAAAGAACCCAACATGGCGGCGCGGGGCAAGTTGGCCCGCAACCATGGACCGATGATCGCCCCGAGGGCATCAACGACCCCGGCCAGGAAGGTGGCCCACATACCGACCTTCCAGGCCAGTACCGGGTCACCAGTCATCGCTGACACCGGGACCAGAATGCCGAAGGTGTAGACCAGGACGAAGACGATGCTGATGCCGCAGGGAAGGGCGGTGACATCCCTCCGTCCCTCTTTCTCGGCTAAGCGTTTAGACATAAGGGAGTAATAGAAGTTGGCACAAAGGAGACCGATGGTGGCACCAGGCAGTATTCGTCCGAAGACGATATCGGCCGGAACCTTGACTACGAAGAGATTTAGGGCGATCAGCGTCAATAACACGGTAAGATTATCAGCCAGAAAGGCGAGTAGTCCATCAATATCTTCACGTGCGATCACCCAACCAACCGGTTGTTTTACTTCCTGACTCATACCTTTGAAGCCCTCCTTGAAAAGAAATGATGGTGATGTTGGATGCGGTGCCATATCTAGGCAAGGTCATTACGACGCTCCGAGCGGTCTTGTTCGCTCTGCTCTCACCCCCTTCGAAGGCCTCCGATGGGATTGAATTCAGGCTGCGAGTCAGCTAAAATGTAGAGGAGGAACGTTAGTGCAAGGCGAATTATAACACGCTGAGGCATTTGTGTCAATAATAAACGACAAAATATTTATTATAATAACACACAGCAGCGTTTGACCATCGAGGGGGATGAATGATGATTGTAAACAGGTCAGACCGACGGCGCGGAGAGCTGTCGGATAAGGCTGTTACTGCTTTTGGACAGAATGTTAGGACCGAGCGGGCGAAGCGGGGGTGGAGCCAGGCGTATCTGGCCACGTTAGCTGGGGTCAGTCGGGCTATGATATCCCAGATCGAGAGGGGACGACAGAGCCCCACCCTGAATGTTATCCTGCGGATCGCCGATGGCTTTGGAGTCATGCCCTCTCGGCTGCTTGATGGAGCCAGGGCGGGCGATGTGATCATTGTGCGGGGCAAGGAGAATCAGCCGTTTATTGATCCACTCACCGGGTACACCAGGTATGTCTTATGTCCGACTCACTCTCCGTTGGATGTAGAATTTATCAAGGTAATTCTCCCTGCAAACCGCACCTCGTCGGCCGCTCCCCATCGCGCCGGAGCCAAGGAGCACGTCGTCGTCCTTAATGGGGACCTGGAGGTGATCCTCGAGGGGAATCAGGTTTATACACTCCAAGAGGGGGATGCTATCACCTATATGGCTGATCAACAGCATACCTTCCGCAATGCGGGGCAGTCGGATTGTATCTTCTTTCTCGTTCATCATGCGGGACACTAGCGCTTCACGATCATCGTGTTGTGAATGCAGAGACTGTCGAACAGCGGGGGTTCCAAGAGGGCGCAGCTTGGTAAGGTTCTTTTGGATGTACTGAAAGAGCACATAAGCAGGGCTACCTTGAACCCCCTACGGCCGTTGCTACGAAAATAGCGGTCTCAGGCCGCCTCCAGGGTAACCCTGTATCCCAAGGATTGGATGCGGCGAACAGCCGGTGCCAAGGCATTTTTCATCCTTCGTGGTGTCCTAGGCAAGTGGGACATGGACGATTTGGGGGACGCATTCAACACTTTCAAGGCATCTTCTGGTGAAAAGGATAAAATTATTGCCTGTATAGGCAGAAAGGAGCAAAAGGGATGCCAAACGTATCTATGAGGCAGATTGGTCCGGGACGGATGGGATTCGGATGGGGGAAGTGGGTACTTGCCGCCTTGTTCCTGGTGGCCCTTTGGGCCTTCGTCACCAGCTTCGTGGTCATCGTACCTGCCGGTCACCGAGGGGTTGTAACCTGGTTTGGCAGTGTGGAGGATCGCGTGTTGGGTGAGGGTTTAGCCATTGTTGTGCCAGTAGCGGAGCGGGTGATCATCGTAGATGTCCGCGTGCAACCGCACCCATTCAAGGAAATTGATGCTGCCAGCAAGGAGATGCAGTCGGTGAGACTTACGGGAATGATGAACTTTCATATCAAGCCCGATAAGGTCAATGATTTGTACCAGAGGGTTGGTCTAGACTTTGCCAACAAGGTTATCGACCCAGCCTTCAATGACTACATGAAAGAGGTGATGCCTACCTACTCTATCGTCGATATATTGCCCAAGAGGGATGAGATACGTCGCAATGCTATGGACAAGCTGGCGGAGAACCTCAGTAGGTATCACATCGTTATCGATGACATCTATATCTCTGACATTCAGTTCAGTCCGGAGTACTCCAAGGCTATCGAGGATAAGCAGACTCAGCAACAGCGAGTCGAGACCGAGCGACAGATCCTGGCCCAAAAGGAGATACAGGCCAAACAGATGGTAGCGCAGGCTCAAGGGGAGGCCAATGCCATCCACGTGCGGGCTCAGGGGCAGGCGGCCGCAAATAGGGAGCTGGCAGCTTCGCTCACTCCTGAGGTCATTCAGTATCAATATGTACAGAAGCTATCAGACAAAGTGCAGGTTATCCTGGTGCCCAGCGGCCAACAGTTCTTGCTTGACACTAAAGGTCTGCTTGGAGGATCGGCCCAGCCCAAGCCCTAGCTAATTCGGCTTGATGATGAAGAGGGCGGGGAGTCCTCTTCTAATCGACCGAGTCAGGTGTTTCCCCAGTAACAAAATGGTTGCGGCAAAAGAGGATGCTGTGGGTGAGCCCTTCCTTAATGCACTTCTTACTCCATATCTGGAGGCTCCAGGGGCTGATCTCCAAAGTGATGGGACCACCATAGCTGTCGTTGGCTAAGACCCGCAGCAGTTCGGTCAAGGGCAGAATACCTTGACCGGGTATCTGGTGATGTTTGAAGATGGGGCGAAATAGTCCTCGATTAAGAAGAGCAGGCAGAGGGCGCAGGTCGCTTAGATGGATGTTACCTATATGCCCCTGGAAGATAGTGTAGGCAGCGAGGATACCGTAGCGAGAGTCTCCAGCGTGGCTGGTGTCCAAAGTGACCTGCAGGTTCCATTCCTCAACGAATTGCTTCAATTCGTTCAGATCGGTCAAGACGAAACCATCATTATCCGGTTTTCCGACGAAGCCATTCTCGATGGTTAAGCGGATATGGTTACGAGCCAGTCGGTTCCGACATTCCTCCAGAAGACGTAGATAGCACTTTCCAGTGGCGTCGGTGAGGGAACGCAGAATCGGCTTATGGAAGACGACCACTTCGCAGTGAGGCAGGTCGAGAGCGATGTCTATGACCTGTCGGTAGTGTCGCTCGTAGTCTCTCAGCCAGGTGCGGGGGTGGTATATAGGTTCGTGGACGCTAAGCACCGGAAGCTTGTAGCGCTCCGAGAGTTGGCTGAGGTAATCGTTACCTTTCGTCCGGACCTCTGAGGTGACGATCAGCTCGAGGCCATCAAAGCCTAGGGCTGCTGCCCAGGAGAAGGAGCGGTCCAACGGGCGGTGCAGGAACATCGTGCTAGAGAAGCTAAGTCTCAAGGGTCCGTCCTAATTGGGATGATGAAAGGCGAAGTATTATTGACTTCGGTCGTTAGTAGACGCATTTTAACAGCTTGGTGAAGCACCTGCAAACTGCGTTGGGAGACTGGCGAACAGCGGGGGTTCAAGGGAGTACAGCTTGGTAAGGGTCTCTCAGATGTACCCTTACCTCTTTCCACGCAAATTTGACAAAGAGCCCAAATTTTCTGTTGTTGTCCAGTGAAAATGTCACCCTAATTGTTCAGTGATTTTGTCACCATTACCTGCCTACGCCAAGGATGATTAGCTGCAGGCCGCCAAGGACTGGCCTTAGTTGCCTTCGGCAGCGAAACTG